>NZ_KV833968.1:0-150463 GCF_001837725.1 Enterococcus sp. HMSC072F02 | reverse complement strand
GTGACAAAAATCGTGTCACATTCCCTTTTTCCAAATAAACGGTCTTCAATTAACTGGCCCTCGATATTAGCTCAACAAACGGTAAAATATAAGGAGCTATTTTTGTTTGGCTGTTCTTATTACTTGATGCAGGACAGCTTTTTCACAACCGCTTAAAAACGATTAGTTGTTTTGTGTTTTTAATTCTTTCTCGATTTGAAGCCGCTGAACTTTCATTGTAGCTGTTCGCGGGATTGCATCAAAGTCACGGATGATAGGGGCGTTCAAACGTGGAAGTTCATGGACTTGCTCCCACCAGCGATTCCAATCCATTTCTTTATCAGGAGCTAAAGCAATAATCGGCTGTGGAGAATGATTTTTATCTCTTACAATCACTACCTCTGCCAAAAAATCTAACGAATCTAATAAAAAGTCTTCAATAGCTAATGTACTATTGATCGTTTCGATCAGATCCACTTGCCGATCTTTCAAAAATAGGTGGCCATGTTCATCCATAAAACCGTAATCTCCGCTATCCCACCAATCGCCATAAACATTTTCTTGGAACCGTGCATCTTCCTTATAATAAGTCAAAGCCCGTCCTTTAGACAGTAATTGTATATGACCATCTGTATTTTCAGGAAGGACGTTCCCGACTGAATCTGTGATCCGTGCGCTTGTCATGTCTTCCAGTCCAACGCCCATATCTCTTGCATCACTCGTTTTCAAACTGTCGAGTGTATGAGCCTTAAGAATCATTGGTCCACATTCACTTTGGCCATATACTTGAAGAAATACCGCATCTTGTGTTATTGATGTTCGCAAAAATGTTTCCATTGTCTGATTGTTTATGGCATCAAAAGTAGAGTGATAATAACGGATGCCAGAGAAAGCTTTTGGATGTTCTTTAGCAGTAAAACTCCACTGAACAAAGTTATTCGGATGAGTCTCTAATGCGACTGGTCGGTAGATTTCCAACATATGAATAACTTTTGAACTTTGTGCGTCTGCTAAAGGCATCATAGGAAAACCCATGGACATCAAAGAAGAGATGCCAATATTGAATCTAGAATGTACGGGGGAAATGTGAAAAGCAATTAATTTCTTTTCTGAAATTTTTGCAAAAACAGTTTTTTGCCATTTCGTTCGCCAACCCATAGAATGAGCGGAATGACAAATAAGCTTAGGGATACCAGTTGTACCAGAAGTATTGGTCATATAAGAAATTTCATTTTTAGCTAAAAACGATTGGGGAACAGGAAAAGTAGGTTGCTCCAGTAAATAAACAATAGGAATCTGTTTTGATTTAGTCCCGTTTGAAATTTCTCCCACTCGTTTTTTTGTCTCATCATCAAATAAAACGAAGGGGTCTTCTAAACGGTCGATAAATACTTCCATTGTCGCTGTTGGTAGATGATAAGAAGTCATGACAGGCACTGCACCAAGGTAAGACACAGAAACAGCGAGAAGGTATGTGTCAAAAGCGGAACTCTTATAGATAATGACTTTGTCTCCAGATTTCACACCAAGATGGGCCAATTGATAAGCTCGATCTAATACACTTTCAAAGCATTTTTTGTAAGTTGTTTCAAGTCCTAACTCAGGAAAAGCAGAAAGCGGCTGATCAAAGATAATCGGGATCTCGGAAAAGCCAGCTGCAGCTTCTTGAAAATTCGTAAATAAATTCAAAGGGGAATACATTATGGTCTCCATCATTCACACTCTATTATCTTTTGTTAAGTAATATACAAAATAAAGATAATCGTAACATAAACCTTTGTATAATAACATAGTTTATTGTGAAAAAAGTTCAGATTTCTATGTGACAGAAACCTGAACGAATGTCGCTAATTCATGATAAGAAAAATCAACCATTTTTTCCCAGATTTCTTGAAAAGAATGGGAAGATAGGTATCGATTACCACATAAATAGTTTACCGCGTCAGCATCATCTAAATATAGTTCAGTATAATAGCGATAGGTTTTTCGGCATAATTCTGGTGATACATTCTTATACACTGTGATTTTGCTCAAAATTTGGCGAATAGTCCGAGGAGAAATTTGTTGATCATGCGAGGAACGAAAAACAAAATAATTTTCGTCCGTATTTTGTGCTGTTAACTTAAAATAGTTCTCCAGAAACGGCATCGCTTCTTTTGGTATTGGTACTTTACTCAATCTGTTTTCTTTTCTATTCAGATTAAGAATCTGCTTGGTCAAAGATACATCTTTACGTTTAAGTTCTACTACTTCATGGATCTTTAATCCGCAATACAGAAGAATGGCAGTAATCGCAAGGTTCCTCGGTCTATTTTTTTCTTCAAAGCTAGCTTCTCTGCTTGTTCGAAAGCCTTCAATCGGGATAAACAAATGCTCAAAATCTTTGAAAAGTTCAGCATCGATATATCGCGGAGCTGCTTTGGTTGTTTCCGGTAAACTTGTACCCAAAAGAGAGATCTCTTCTTCAATCAGTCCTTTTTGATACAAAAATCGTAAAAAATGATTTAATGAATATTGCTTCCTCGAAATCCCGTAATAGCTATTTTCAAACAATTGCTCCGTTTCTTGGTTCGCTGTAGTTTGGAACGAACGAGTATGTCGATAGATTTTAGCTAAGAAATTCTGATAATCTTGTTTTTCTAGACGGATAATCAGCTGGTCATCCACTTCTTCAGAAAATACTTTTCTCAAATAATCAGTAAACAAATGGAAATCTTTTGCATATTCATAGCGACTACCTAATGATAAAGAAGAACGATTTTCTTCTAAAAACTGTTGAAAGACGGAAGGGAGCAAATGTGTACGTTGTTTTAATTTTTCTTGCAGTTGTTTTCTAGTTTTGCTGTCCAATACAAATCCCTCCAGTTATTGTTCATTTCCTTTATTTTACCGCATTTCTTCAAATGAGGATAGAGACTTTGTCTTGCTTTGATAAAGAGCATCCATGTAACTGTCTTTTAAAAATCTTTACAAAACCAGAGGTGATTCTCTTAGTTTTTAAGAAGCCCTTAAGTTTCACTTGCAACAATAACTACAATTTCAAATAAAAACAGGTGAATATATGTCAGCTATTCTATTAATTCCAATCTACGAACCCACAGAAAACACTGTATTCTTCATTAATCAATTAGCACAATCTGTAAACGTACCGATTATCATTGTTGATGATGGAAGTGGGAAAACCTATCAAAAACTGTTTCAGCGAATGGAACATCCTAATATCACTAAAATCAGCTACTTGACAACAAAGGCAAGGGATATGCATTAAAATTCGGCTTTTCAGTTATACTTGATTCCTATCCAGACATTACTGGCATTGTCACAGCAGACAGTGATGGTCAGCATGAAATCGAAGACATCCAAAAAATGCTAGTGGCAGTAGATCGATTAGCTGGTCAGGAATTCCTTTTGGGTGTAAGAGATTTTTCGTATGAAAACACGCCCTTTCGAAGCTATTTCGGGAATCGAATGACGAGCGGTTTTTATTATCTTTCCTCAGGTATCCACTTACAGGATACACAAACAGGACTGAGGGGATTTTCTATCTCTAGTTTATCTGAACTGCTCAAAATCGAAGGAAATCGGTTTGAATATGAAATCAATCAACTGCTAGTTTTACCAAAGATCGGCTATCGAATGACTACGATCCCTATCAAAACAATATATAGCGATGGAAATAAAGGTTCCCATTTTCGAATATTCCAAGATTCCTATCTTGTTTATCGTCCGTTCATTCGTTTCTTTTTTTCTTCGATTTCCTCTTCATTGGTGGATATTGGACTATTCTATTCCATTATATTTTTTATTGGAAATCATACAATGGCTTCTTTGTTGATTGCTACCATACTTTCTAGAGTACTATCAGGAATTTTCAATTATCAAATGAACCGACATTATGTGTTCAGAAAGCAAAGAGCCCATACTGCTTTTTATAAATACAGCTTATTGTTTCTCTTTCAACTAATTTTAAGTTGGCTAGGTGTGTCAATCCTTTCGGTTATTATTCAATCGCTTTTGCTTTGTAAGGCTGTTGTAGATATTTTATTGTTTTTTGCCAGTTTTTCTATTCAAAGGCGCATAGTCTTTCGTTAGGAGGAAATTTATATGAAACTTTTTTTAAGAAAAAAATATATGTGGGCATGTCTATCGAGTGTTTTCTTTTTAGGAAGTTCAAGTTATATATTACTAAAAACATTTGTTTTGCCTCAGGAAATAGCATCAGTAGAAACGATATCCAAAGAGACTTCCAGCTCGACGACAGACACAAAAAGCACGAGTAACTCAAGTTCTTTTGAACCAGTGATTACAGATAATAGCTACCAAGATGAAAATATCAATATCACATTATCTTCAGAACGTGTTGATGAAACCACAGTTTATGTTGCTGATATTACAGTAAGCGATTCTAGCTATTTTCAAAGAAACTACATCTGCGATCGCACAAGAACAACAAGCAATTTTAGCGATAAACGGAGATTATTATGGTTTTAGAGATAAAGGATATGTACTTAGAAATGGCACACTATATCGTGATACACCTAGTGATGATGAAACGAAAGAAGACTTAGTAATTGATAAAAATGGTGATTTCTCAATAATAAAAGAAGCAGAAACATCTGCTGAGAAGCTAGTAGAAGAAGACGTACAACAAGTTTTATCTTTTGGTCCTGCTTTAGTTGAAAATGGAGAAGTCACTGTTTCTGAAGATGAGGAAGTGTCGCAGTCGATGAAAAGTAATCCACGAACCGCAATTGCTCAAGTTGGAACAAACCATTATCTCGTTGTTGTTTCAGAAGGTCGAACAGATGATAGTCAAGGGTTGAGTCTCAGCGAACTAGCAACTGTATTGAAAAATCACGGAGCAAAAACCGCATATAATTTGGATGGTGGAGGATCAACAACACTTTATTTCAATGGAAAAGTCATTAATCAAACAGTCGGCGGAAGCGGAAACTCTGAACGATCTGTCAGTGATATCGTTTTTATAGGTTAAGAAAAGGGGTATAGTTATGAATAAGAAAAAAGCATTTTATAGTTATTTTATTAGTTCAGTCCTTCTTTTCATCTTTCAATGGATTTATCATCATTTTAGCCACGGGGTCACTTCACAAGCCTTGAGATGGGTCTGGGTTATTCCAATGGTAGGAGGGGCATTCCTTTTTATTTTCAAAAAAATATTAAATACTTTTCAAAATCGCTTGGCTTTCAATTTATTCAATACTGGTTTGACTAGCTATATCGTCGGGATGATTCTTAAAGGAATATTAGAAATAGCTGGGACTTCCTCACCTTACATAGGAATTTATCCTATGATAGGAATGATTATACTGGGAATCAGTCTCTTTATCTATATAAGTAGCTTACTTATTCACGGATTGGATAAATGAGACAATCGTAATAAATGGAAATATAAGGATTTTTTTTCAAAAAATTTCCTATAGGAATAAATGCACAAATGACTATTTTAGTGATATATATTTTGCTATTAGCATAGATATTCCGAAATTTCAATTAAAATGTTTTAATCTAATTCCAATCTAAATATTTGTAGAAATCAATCGTCTCCTATAGAATAAATTTATAAGTAAAAATATACCAATCATAAATCTATTTGCTAGGAGGAATTTACATGGAAGACAAAAATTTAACAGTCATCGGTAGCTACAGCACAAGGGATGAAGCATTATCAGTAATCGAACGATTACGTAACGAAGGGTATGATCGAGATGATATCGTTATTTATACTACTGATGAAGCAGCAACTAGACTGGGATTCGACGGATTATCCGGTATAGATGTTGAAACAGATGAGAATCGGATGGATGGCGAAGAAGATCGTTCTTTATGGGAAAGAATAAAAGACACTTTTTCTTTTGATACCTATGATTCTGAGACGGCTACACCAGAAAATGATCCTTTATATCAGTATAGAGGAGATATTTCTGCTGGAAAATTTGTCATCACAGTAAAAGGCTATCGTCAGCCAGAAACAACAAAAGACACAATGGATACGCAAGATACAGTTACCTCGGCAAGCACAATGGGAACAGGACTAGGGACTGGGACTGGCACTGATCCAATGGACGTAGATGGCACGACAGGCTTTCAAAATACAACAGATCCATTGAATATGACACCAGGAACTGATCCGATGGACGTACCTGGCGAAGCTGATTCTATGAGTACAAGAGAGACTGAAGACATTGATCGCAAACCAAATCTAGATGATGATACGATTCAACTAAAAGAAGAAAAATTAGATGTAAATACACATGATGTTACCACTGGAGAAGTCGACATCCACAAACATGTGGTCAACGATACTGAAACGGTAGAAGTACCGGTCAAACGTGAAGAAATCGTCATCGAGCGCAAACCAGTAACAGATCCATCTTCACAGGGTACAGACGAAAACTTGGAAGATGACACAATCACTATCCCAATCAAAGAAGAGCAAGTAGATGTTAGCAAACATACAGTTGTTCGTGAAGAAGTGGGAATTCATAAAGAAGAACATGAAGACGTTGAAAAAGTGACAGAAGATGTTAGCCGAGAAGAATTGGATATTGACACAAGCGGTGATGTACACATTGAAGACCGCAATAAAAAATCTTAAGCGTAAGCTAAAGAGGTTGTGACAGAAGAGGTCCGCTTCAAGAAATAAGAAGGAATTTACGAAATTTGCTTCTCAAATTTTTGTGAAATTTCGGCTTATTTCCGAAGAAGCTACTTCTGGAACACCGTTTATTCGGAAAACAGGGCTGTGACAAGATTATTGTCACAGCCCTGTTCCTAGTATGTTTTAGAGTTAAGCATTATTTTTTAGGCTTCAACGGTAATTGGACTTTAAAATCAACTCCTTGTGGAAGATAATTGGATACAGAAATTTGTCCGTGGTGCTGTTCGATTATCTGTTTTGCAATCGCCAATCCAAGTCCGTAACCGCCAGTTTCCTTCGCACGAGATTGATCTTCCCGATAAAATCGATCAAAGATTCTTACTTGATCTTCTTCACTGATAGAAGGGCCAGTATTCTTTACGTGAATCAGCCATTCTTTATGGTTAACAGACGAATCTAAAATAATTTTATCTTTTGGATTCGTATATTTTAAGGCATTATCTAGCAAAATAACCAAAACTTGATGGATCTTTTTTTCGTCAATTGGTACTTCTGATGTTGCCTCGTTATGAAGGATAAACTCCTTTCCGTCTATGGTGGCCATCTCTTGAAATGGTTTAACAAGGTTTTCGATATATTCCTGTGTATTGATCATTTGTTTTGAAAGTAGCTGCTGATCAGAATCATTTCGGGCAATCGTCAGCAGATCTGAAGTCAATCCAGTGAGCCGTCTCGTCTCTGACAATGCTTGAGCAATACTTTCAGATTCCTCAATGATGGTATGATCAGGTTTGGTAAATAGATGTTCCAAACTATTTTGAATAATCGTTAACGGTGTACGTAATTCATGAGAAGCATTTTCGACAAATTCTTTTTGTCTTCTCCAAGAAAGAATGATAGGGCGCATGCTTAGACTAGACAAGTAATAACTAATGCCAATTGAGATAAGCCAGAAAACAACCATACACAAAATCATAATTGTGCGAAAAGTTGCTAATGAATTTTTGATTTGATTTGTATTTTCTAAAATTTGGATATAGGCAACACCAACTTGATTCGTCTCTGCTTTTTTCGTTATCGAGCGGAAGGAGAGGGTAGACGAGTCGTTTTCTTCATTTAATTCAATATTTTGGATGGTATTCAGATTTTTTGTATCCATTTTTAATTCTTTGATCTGATTGAAGCGTCCACCAATAGCTGCCTTATTCAATATCTCACCATTTTCAGACCACAAGATCACTTGAGTGTTAAATCGGTCATTTGATGGTTCCATCAATGGTTGTTCCATGTTTGTTCTGTTTTGTTCCATTTGATTCGGGTTCAAAAAGGGATCACCTTGCTGATACCTTTGTATCTCTAATTGTACTGTCCGAGAATCAAAATCTGTTTTCTCTAATGAAAGATCCGTTTCTCTATACGCAGATTGGTTCAATATCTGTAAAGTAATGAACCCCAGAAGAAAAAAGATCAAAGCAAATGCAGCTACATTCGTTATAAAAAAACGGCTACGTTGCTTACGCGTAATATCTCCATTCATTGCATCACACCCCTTGCAATATATAACCAACATTACGTAAAGTTTTGATTTCTTTATCTAGTCCAGTACTGCGTAGATGTTTCCGTAAATTGCTCATGTAAACTTCAACAACTGTAATCGTCGTATCAGAATCAAATCCCCAGATCCGATCAAATATCTGCTCTTTTGTCAAAATGATTCCTTTATTTTGTAAAAAATAAACGAGTAATTCAAACTCTTTTCCTTGTATGGGCAAAACTTGTTCTTTGTACAATACTTCATTACTTTTTAGATCACAACTGATATCCTTATACTTCAGAATGTTTTCATCAAAGAGACCAATCGATCGTTTCAATAATGCTTTCACGCGCATGATCAATTCTTCTCGATAGAACGGTTTTGTCAGATAATCATCTGCACCACGTTCAAATCCTTCAATCTTATCTTCCAAACTATCTTTTGCTGTCAAAATCAATACAGGAGTCTGTATTTTTTCTTTCCGTAACTTTGCTAGGACTTCATAACCATTCATTTCCGGCATCATCAAATCCAAGATTGCAAGGTCATAAACACCGCTTTCCAACTCAAACAGTCCTTCACTACCGTTATAAACTTGTGTTATCTCACCAATTGTTGTGAGTATTTCTTTTATATTGTTTGATAATACTTTATCGTCTTCTATTACTAACAGTTTAATCATTTTCCCACCTCATTCATTTGGTCACTTTAGTTTATCATGGAAAGCATAAATAAGACTTAAATAAATTTTTTATGACTCATGTTAAGGTTTTATCGAAAGATGTCTTAGACAATTTATTGATAAGAAAAAAACAACATAAGTGACAAAATGTCACTTTGAAGTTACACTATTCAACGAGTGACATTTTGTCACTATCAATCTATCATAGGGAGGAAAAACAAATGTTTCTAGCTATCAAAGAAATTCGCTATTCTAAATTACGATATGGCTTGATCGTCGGTATTATGTTCTTGATTGCGTATGTCGTATTCATGTTGTCAGGACTAGCGAATGGACTTTCAGAAGAGTTTAAAAAAGCAATCGATGATTGGGACGCACAAGAGATTGTTTTGTCGGAGGATGCAAATCAAGTATTTGCAGCTTCACAATTAACAAGAGGAGATCTGAAATACATTGAAGGAGGAGAGAAAGCACCAATCGGATTGTACAGCGGAGCAATCAAAGGAAAAAATAAAGAAAATGTTACAGTTTTCGGCACAACGAAAGAAGCATTTTTATTACCAAAACTCACGAAAGGGCATGAATTTAAAACAAAGAATGAAATCATCATCTCTCAAAATCTGGCTGATTCAGGCTATAAAATTGGAGATACGATCAAAATTGGCAGTTACGACGATCCTTTGACGATTGTCGGTATCTTTCCTGAAACTTATTACACAGTTTCTCCCGTCATCTATGCATCCCTAGATACGTGGACTGCTTTGAAGTATGGAAAACAGCCGTTTGCTTCTGAAGAAGAACAGCCGATCAATGGGATCGTAATAAAGGATTCAGCTAAAATTTCGAAAGAAAAAACATCGAAGGATCTACAGTTATTAACTATTGGGACATTCATTGAAAGTATTCCTGGCTATTCTGCCCAAAATATGACCTTAAATGCGATGATATACTTTTTGTTCTTAGTGGTTGCTGCCGTGGTCGGTATTTTCATGTACGTGATGACACTTCAGAAGACTGCTATTTTTGGAGTAATGAAAGCACAAGGGATTAAAAATTTCTTCATCGCTAAATCTTTAGTAGCACAGTCCTTTATTGTTGGGGTGGTAGGCGTTCTGCTTGCTCTTTTGTTTGCTTATTTGACTAGTCTGATTTTACCAAGCGCGATGCCTTTTGCTGTTTTTTGGTCACAATGGTTGCTATATAGTGGGATTTTGATCATTGTCGCAATGCTAGGCGGATTGTTTTCGATACGTACGATAACCAAAGTAGACCCAATTACAGCAATAGGAGGTTAATAAAAATGAAAAAAATATTAACGATGAAAAAAGTTACCAAAACATTTGGTTCTGGTCATACAAAGGTCTCAGCTTTGAAAGCAATTGATTTTTATGTAAAGGAAGGAGAATTCGTCAGCATCATTGGTCCTTCTGGTTCAGGTAAAAGTACTTTCCTTACCATTTCAGGAGGATTGCAAACACCGACTTCCGGAGAAATAGTGATCAACGGTCACTCTCTAACTGAGCTTCCAGAAAAAAAACGAGCAGATTTACGCTTTAAAGAAATTGGATTTATTCTCCAAAGCTCTAATTTGATTCCTTTTTTAACGGTAAAGGAACAATTTGAACTAGTTGACCAAGTTACTTCAAAAAAAGAAGATTTAACAAAAATCGATTCCTTGCTGCAATCTTTAGATATCCAGTCACTTAAAAATAGTTATCCTAAAGACCTTTCTGGTGGAGAAAGACAGAGAGTGGCAATTGCTCGCGCTTTATATAATGAGCCAAGCTTGATCTTAGCAGACGAACCAACAGCTAGTTTGGATACAGATCATGCATATGAAGTCGTCAAATTACTAGTTAAAGAAGCTCATGAGAAACAAAAAGCGACTATTATGGTTACTCATGATGTCCGTATGATTCAATGGAGTGATCGCGTTTATCGAATGGAAGATGGGTACTTGACAGAAGAAGAGAAAAAGAAGGAATGAATCCTTCATGACAATGAAGGGCTATCCACGTATAATCAGAGATAAAGGAGAGATGTGGATGCCAAAAGAAACTTTTTTCAATTTATCGAACGCAAAGAAACAGAGAATCGATGACCTATTACTGGAGATATTTTGCTCACAGCACATCAGCCAAGTCAAAGTCTCAGAGATTGTTGACAAAATGGGGATGTCGCGCGGTGCTTTTTATAAATATTTTCAAGATTTGGAAGATGCTTATTTGTATACGATCAAAAGCAGTTCTCACATAGTCCATCAAGATATCTTAAAATTCATTAGCGAAAACAAACAACATTTCTTTTTGGGGATCGAAAAATATTTAGAGAGGTGCTGCGACTTAGATCACGAAAGTATCTATTGGCAAAGGTTATACTTGTTAACCCAGCGAAATGATCAGCAGACAACCAAACGTAGAGAACTATCGGCTGATTCTCCAATGAACAAAAAATGGCTGGAATTATTAAGAATCAATCATTTCTCCATTCAATCGTCGGAAGAAGCAGTTAGTTTCCTATACTTTTCCATGTCCCTCGTAATGAACACATTGACGGATCTCATTGCAAATAATTGGACAAAAGAAGAGTTGTTAAAAGACTTTCGCCATAAATCTCGTTGGATTGCTGAAGGTATACAATAAAAAGAAACAGCTATGTCTATTTGTCCTGATATTTTTATCAGGATAGTAGAGTATACATAGCTGTTTTTTGATTGTTTATAGTTCAAATAAGCGGATCAGTTCTTCTTCATTTGCGAATGACACACTATCATCAATCAACATATAAGGAACATGGGTATTCGGAATTGGTTGATTCGTGACGATCAGGTCATACTCAAGAAGATTGTACTTCGAAAGTTGATCTTCAGTGATAGCAGTTGTTTCAGAGTGAATCTTATGCACAGCAAGAACATCACTGACATATTTTTCAATGTATCGACTATGTCGAAGACTTAAATCACTGACGATTAGTATTTTTTTATCTGAAGTATAATGGTGTATTTCAGGATTACCGATAAGCATCCAAAATATATAGCTAGATAAATAACAAATCAAATTTCGATTCAGTAGGGTGGAATAAAATTGAAGTTCTGCACGAAATCCAGCATATAGACGTATATGGCGATGTTGCATCTGTTCTGCAAAGTAAGTGGCGCGAATCGTCAAATGAGTCGTGTCGTATGGGAAGATACGTGAGAAAAAATAAATTTGAGTTAAGAGTCGAACAACAAATTCTTCGTTTTTTTCTTTGCAATCAGCAGATGAAAATGAACAGTAGGATATATTTCTTCGTATTTGTTCACTGATTTCATTTTTTTCTTTCTCCGAAAATTCCGAAAAAATCGTATTGACAAAATAGTTCACTACTTTTATATAGCTGCTGTACTTCAATTTCCCTAAAAGATTTTTCAAGATCAAAAAGTCTTTTTTATCGATATTTATCAACTGTACATAAGAGTCTCCAGCTTTCCATTCGAATGAATTTCCTTGTGATTCCCGCATAAGATGCACAACAAAATACATAATAAAGAAAGATTGCTCATAAGGACTTTCTTCCTGAAACAAATTCAACTGACAATTATTCTTGACCATAATTTCTTTGATCTTCTTTTTTTCGATTGGAAATGGCAACGTGCGTCTTCCGTAGTAACTTAAAAAGAAAAAGGTGACAAAGATACGCAGCTGGAGCTCACTTTTCAGGCTAGTCAACTGAAACCCTTGATCGACGATTACTTTTAATAAATAGCTTTCTAAAATTTGATTGCATTGTTTCAACTTACGCGTAAAAGAAGAACGACTAATCGAGATTTTTTCACAATAATACTCGATCGTTTTGCCCGGATTGACAATGATTTCATTTAATAGACGACTATTTGTAGAACTTTGTGAGATTTCCATCAGAACATTTAAATAAGCTGGTACATTCAAATGTTCAAGACGATACCCCAATTTTTGTGAAGATTGAATCGTTATATCCGTTCCCCAGCGGATTTTGATCTCTTCGATATACCTTACAAATGTAGATTCTGAACTACCAATTCGTTTGGCAAGTTCTTTTTTAGTCATCCACTTGTCAGAAATGGACAGAATTCGAATGATTTTTTCCATCTTTCTATAGTTTCCTTCCAACAACCTGATCATATGTTTTTCTCCCTCAACCCTTTTCTTTCAATGAAACGCTCAATAATCGAAGGAATCAACTTCATAAATGAAACCAATTGGTATGAAAATTGGTGTGATTCCCTTTAGCGCCCTTCGTATAATAATTATCATATTAAAATAAATAAAATTATGTAACGCCTGTTTATTTTAATAATTTTCACTATTCACGTCAAAACAGAAAAAAAGAAAAAGGAGGGGAAAAATGACGACCACAGGGAAGAAGCTGAAAGTTGTTTTTGTGCTGATATTATTGAGTTTATCGAACATCCTGCCTGTAACTGCAATAGCAGAAGCTGCAGATAATCCAACAATGTTAGAAATCATTTCAGCTGAAATCACTTCAGATCAATCTGGGAAAAAAGCACTGAACGTCAAACTAAATGCGAATAACAACAGTACAAAAAAGGTAGAGAAGGAAATTGGTCTAGTTGAGAATTACTTAAGTGATGTGGAAAGAAAGGAAGGAGATGGCTATGCTTATCAGGTAAAAAGCGGGAAAACCATGCTGGAAATCTCACCAAATACTAAACAAACGATCAATCTAAGTCTTCCAATCGATCCAACACTTTATCATAGCCAGACAAATAAGCTGATCGTCGATAATAAAGAGTATGACATTACTGATGCGAAAGAACACAAGAAAGAGACAGAAGTGTCAACATCAAATACAGACGAAACAAAAGAAGGAGTATCAGAAGAAAATGAAAATTCTGTCAGCCCCTTTACATTGCCTAGATTGTCTTTGCCGGCTGTGACTGTTTCAACTAACCAGACGATTTCTACAGAGTATACGACAGATGATCAAGGCACTTATCCTAAAGCCAATTGGCAACCTACAGGAAATACAAATGTTCTTGATCACCAAGGTAATAAAAATGGATCAAATCAATGGGATGGGATAAATTCTTGGGATGGAGATCCTAATGATCGGACTCATTCGTATATCGAATACGGGGGAACAGGCAATCAAGCAGACTATGCGATACGTAAGTTTGCAAAGGAGACAACTACACCTGGATTATTTGATGTTTATTTGAATGCCCGTGGAAATGTACAAAAAGATATCACACCTCTTGATCTCGTATTGGTCGTAGACTGGTCAGGAAGTATGAACGACAATGATCGGATCGGTGAAGTAAAAATCGGTGTCGATCGTTTTGTCGATACTTTAGCAGATAGCGGTATCACAGACAAAATCAATATGGGGTTCTGTTGCAAAGTTTTTCAATCAAGATCTTTTAGTGTAAAATCTAACTAAAATGACCCGGGAGGAACGAAGATATGAACCCTTTTAAAGGAAAACAATTCCAAGAAGACGTGATTATTGTGGCTGTCGGTTATTATCTTCGCTATAACCTCAGTTATCGTGAAGTTCAAGAAATTCTCTATGATCGTGGCATTGAGGTCTGTCATACAACCATTTACCGTTGGGTTCAGGAATACGGAAAGTTACTTTATCAGATCTGGAAAAAGAAAAACAAGCAGTCTTTTTATTCATGGAAGATGGACGAAACCTATATCAAAATTAAAGGTAAGTGGCATTATCTGTATCGAGCCATCGATGCAGATGGCTTAACCTTAGATATCTGGTTACGAAAAAAACGCAATACACAAGCTGCGTATGCGTTCTTAAAGAGACTGTTCAACCATTTTGGAGAACCAAAGGTTCTCGTTACTGATAAAGCACCGTCGATTTCCTGTGCCTTCAAAAAGTTGCAGAATCATGGGTTTTATCAACATACAGAACATCGAACCGTAAAATATTTAAACAATTTGATTGAACAAGATCATCGACCGATCAAGCGTAGAAATAAATTCTATCGAAGCTTACGTACCGCTGCGACCACGATCAAAGGGATGGAAACCATTCGAGGACTATATAAGAAAAGCCGAAAAGAAGGGTCCCTTTTTGGTTTTTCAGTGTGTCTTGAAATCAAAGGATTACTAGGCATCCCGGCTTGATCGATAGTAAGCTTAAGGAAATTATCTTTAGCTAGAGACGCTTTGCAACAGAACCTTTATAACGATATCAAAGAAAGCTTATCTCAATTTTTCCGATATTCTTTAAGAAGGCCTTTTTGCATCAATTCTTGTTTGTTTTTCAAGTTGCGGATATTCTCTTCAAAATTTTGAGAATATATCACTGAGAATAACGTATTTAATACGTAATCGAAGGCAATTTGAGAGGAGAAAGTCGCTACTTTAGCAAAATCATATTCCTCCTGCGATATAACAAGACACATATCAGCCTGTTTGGCCATTTCTGAATGCTGATTTCCGGTAATCAATAATGTTGGAGCTCCTACATGCTTTAGATAGGTCATTATCCGTTCATAATGATGAATACGACCGCTGTAGCTAATAAAAACTGCGCAATCCTCACTAGTCAAATTGGCTGCATTCCAAGAAGAATCGCTATATTCTTCGGCCAAGATCAAAAATTTATTCAACTTGACCATTTTATTCTGGAACTTCCTTGCCGTGATTTGGGAATCACCTTTTGCAAAAAGAAAAATTCGCTGTGCGTTGTTCAATACTTTACTGATGTTTTCCAAATCTTGATGCTCGATCTGCAATTGCGCTTTTTTTATTGACTGGATCGACAAATCTGCCATTTTCTTTGCAATTTGCTGTGTGTTATCTTCACTTGAAAAAGGAAAATTAGGATCAATCGTTTGATTAAACTGGGCAATCAATTGATGAACTTCCCGTCCTAGTTCGAAACGAAATTCTTTAAATCCGCTGAAGCCCATTTTTTTGCATAAACGAATGATAGCTGAATGGGAAGTATACGTAGCTTTTGCTAATTCTTCAATCGTCATGTAAACTGTGGCTTCGATATTCCTCCGAATATAATCAGCGATCCGTTTCTCTGTCGTGGTAAACAACTCTTGTTTGGTTAATTTTTCTTCAATAAGCATGATCTGACCTCCAAATTCTATCTTACTGATAAATGCTTGGTTCCGCCACTCTCTTTTTGATTTTTTACCTTACTTTGAACATAAATTTCACCAAACCAAATGATAACAAATGTTTTTCTGAACTTTTTTGCCAGAATAGCTATTATAGACACCTTCTATATTTTTCTAAGATATACTGAAAACAACAATAAAAGGAGGCACAAATCATGCTTACAATCGCTTATCTCGGCAATGGAAAGAGTACAAATCGCTATCATTTGCCATTTTCAAGAAAACTTACGGACAAAATCAATATCAAAAAAATTTTTTCCCCATCTAAACCAGTGTGGGAAACATTTGAAGACATCGAATATACCGATCAGTTGTCTGATCTTTGGAATGATCCTGAGATCCAATTAGTTGTCATTACTACACCAAGTCAATTTCATTATGAATATGGAAAAATGGCACTTGAACATGGAAAGAATGTATTGGTAGAAAAACCTTTTGCAGAAACCTCAAAGGAAGCAGAAGAGTTATTTGCATTAGCAAAAGAAAAAGGGCTATTTATCCAATGTTACCAAAACAGACGGTTCGATTCTGACTTCTTGACAGTCCAAAAAGTAATCGAAAGCGGGAAATTAGGGGATATTTTAGAAGTAGAAATGCATTACGATTATTTCAGACCGGAAGTACCAGAAAATACACATGAATTTTCTACTGCAAACAGCTATTTATATGGACATGCTTGTCATACAGTAGACCAAGTTCTTTCTTATTTCGACGAACCAGATGATATCCTCTATGATGTTCGTCAACTATTAGGGAAAGGACGAATGAATGATTACTTCGATTTGGACTTTTTCTACGGAAACATGAAAATTTCGATAAAATCCAGTTATTTCCGTATAAAAGAACGTCCAAGTTTCGTCGTTTATGGAAAAAAGGGGATGTTCGTGAAACAAACGAAAGATCGGCAAGAAGAACATCTTAAAATGTTTTATATGCCTGATCATGAAGACTTTGGGATCGACTTGCCCGAACACTACGGTGTATTGACTTATATAGATGAACAAGGGGATTATCATGAAGAAAAAGTGATTTCCGAGGTCGGTGATTATAGTCGCGTCTACGAAGGCATTTACGAGACATTAGTCAATGGCGCTGAAAAAGTCATTAAAGATGAAGAAACAATCTTACAGATGAAAATTTTGGAAGAAGGAATCAAAGACATTCAAGAATCAGAAAATAAAAGATGAAAACATGACATATTTGTAAGAATCGGGTTTGTTTTTTGACGCACAAACTGTCTTATTGTACGATGAAAAAGTATAGAATTACTAGGAGGAACCAATATGACAAATTATGATGGTGAAAAACACAAACGATTAAGAGGTTCAATGGCCCCTAAAACGGAAGATGAAGTAGCTTTAGCAGGTACTAATTCTGGTGAAACAGAAGATAAAGAAGAATCATTAGCTGGTACAAACTCCGGTGAAACAGAAAACAAAGAAACAGCTTTATCTGGTTCAAATTCCGTAGAAGAAGAATCAGAATCTAACGAACCTAATCACCTCGAAAAAGATATCGAAAAAGCGGTTGAAGAGGTCAAAGAAAAATTTGAAGAACTGACTTCAAAAAATAAACACGATCATCATTAATTCATAAAAGCAGGGAGCCATTTGGTCACCTGCTTTTTTTATGTAACTCGATAGAGGTCGTTTAGTACAGTCGTAAAAAAAATCTAACTGTAAGTTGTACCAAACAATCCTCGCTTTAAAAGCGGTATCATACTAGAATACAAATAGGAGGTGAACAGCGCTGTGAATTACAAAATTAGTTATCTCCTGAAAACACCCAGAGAAATCAGTCTAGAAAAAGCAGCCGAGATCATCGAAGTAAATATAGACGAGGCAATTAACCAACTAGCTCCCTTTGCCGAATATATGGATGAGACCCATATCCGTCTGAAAAAATTTCGAGCGATCGACTGGGCAGAAAAATACGTGAATATCACTCGCTTTGAAGCGGTGTACACCGAACAAGAGCGTAGAGATCTTCTTTATTTGATGGTCTATTCGAATACCATACCTATTTCTGTATTTCATTTTCAAGACTTTCTTCAGGTTTCTAAAGGAACAGTCCTATCGGATATCAAAAAAGTAAGAAAGGAATTAGAAGGGGAAGAATGTCAGCTGACATATACTAGAAAAGCAGGCTTTAGGCTACTGGGGGCAGAAGTAATATTGAGAAAGGAAGCAAAAAATCGCACCGCTCTTTTAATGCAATCGCTTGCTGGAAGATTTGGTCTCACGTATTTAAACGCAATGCTTTCTCTTGATTGTTATGCAAAAGCTAGAGATTTGTTAGATAACACAATCTCTCTATCAGATCTACGCTTTGCACCCAATCGAATGGATGAGTTAGCGTATTATTTAAGTTTGACCACTAATCGAATGGGGAAAATATCTGTAGAAAAGGTAAAAGATGCTGAACTTTTAGCTTCTCTTGCAATCAATGACATCAGT
Organism: Enterococcus sp. HMSC072F02; assembly: GCF_001837725.1. Taxonomy (NCBI): domain Bacteria; kingdom Bacillati; phylum Bacillota; class Bacilli; order Lactobacillales; family Enterococcaceae; genus Enterococcus; species Enterococcus sp. HMSC072F02. The sequence goes on along the minus strand of NZ_KV833968.1, from coordinate 132,058 downwards.
CGACATGTATTGACTGGCTTAGGCTATTCCGAACATCTAGAGTCAGAGATTCTATTTTTCTCTCTTTGCTTAGCCTCCATTGTTGAAGGAGATATCCAGGAGCCTGCGCTTGATTTTTTGCTGGAATGTTCTTCAGAAGTCATCCATCGCATGGAATTCCTGATGGCCATAGAATTTGATTCATTTCGTGAATTATTGATGAATGTCTTTTATCACTTGGTACCTGCCTATTTTCGTATTTCTTATTCTTTTTACTTGCCTAATGTGATGATTGATCAAATCAAACATCAATATGCTACCATCTATGAAATGACAAGAAAAGCATTGCGTCCGATAGAAAAACGGATAGGGAAGAGCATCCCTGAAGAAGAGGTTGGTTTTTTCACTATACTATTCGGCGGAGAAATAAGAAAAGTAGATGAAGAAGAAAGAAACAGAAAAATAAGAGCCGTGATCGTCTGTCCAAGTGGCATTAGCTCTTCATTGATCTTAAAAAGCGAACTTCAGCAATTATTCCCGATGATCCTTTTTACAGAGACCAATTCAGCTGATCGCTTGCACGAGGTTGATGAAACTTCTTACGATATTGTTTTTTCTACTGTGCCTCTCACGCTTACGAATAAGAAAAAGTCACTGTATGTCCTACAACCAATCATGACTGACTTGGAAAAAAACCAGCTGATCAATCAAGTACAAAGAGATTGGCTGATACCAGGATTCTCCATGCCTTCTGCTCAAGAATTGCTAGCTGCGCTACTTCCATATATCGAATTAAAAGAAGGTGTAGATGAAGAAAAGCTCTATCAAGTCTTAAATCGTAAAATGAACAAACTTTTAGAAAAGAAGGAGGATCAACGTCCTATGCTATCTGAATTATTAACAGAAGAAATGATCCAATTATCCGATCAACCAAAAAAATGGCAAGAAGCAATCACACTTGCCGCACAGCCACTATTATTAAAGAATAAAATAGAGAAGAGTTATATCAAAGCGATGATTGAACGTGTGGAGCAGTATGGTGCGTTTATCCACATCGGCGACCACATCGCACTGCCGCATGCTCGTCCGGAAGACGGTGTAAACGAAGTAGGGATGTCTTTGCTGAAACTTCAACAACCAGTTGATCTAATCGATGATCCTGCTCATCCCATCAGCTTATTTATCTGTTTAGCCGCTATCGATAACGAGGCACATCTTCGAGCGTTGGCAAATTTAACCAAGCTGCTTTCTAATAAACAAAATCTTCAACAGCTATTACAAGCCTCAACAAAAGAAGAAATACTAGCAATCATAAAAAAGGGAGACGAATAACATGAAAATTTTTGCAGTGTGTCAAAGTGGATTAGGAACAAGTTTTATGGTAGAGATGAACATCAAACAAGCTCTTGCAGATCTTGGAGCAGATGTGGACGATTTCGAAGTAAGTCATACGGATGTTGGGAGTGTATCTAGCGATATGGCGGATTATTTCTTCATTGAACATTCTTTGAAAGATACACTTACTTCTATACCGGATGAAAAACTCGTGCCGTTGCAATCGATCATCGATAGTGATGAAGTAAAAGTAAAAGTAGAACAGATTTTGTCAAAAGAATAAAAATGATTCAAGGGAGGAAATATCAATGGATAAATTGTTGAATTTGTTTGTTTCAATCGTCAGTCAGCCCTCCATCCTCGTTTCTCTGATTGCACTGCTTGGGCTTGTTCTGCAAAAAAAGAAATTTTCAGAAGTGATCCAAGGAACCATTAAAACATTTGTCGGGTTCTTAGTATTGATTGGCGGTGCTGGGCTGATCAGTAATTCATTAACCCCTTTCGCTTCGATGTTCCAAACGGCTCTGCATACCCAAGGTGTAGTTCCAAGTAATGAAGCAGTAGTGGCGATTGCTTTACAACAATTCGGGACACCTACTGCCTTGATCATGCTAGTAGGGATGATCGTGAATATTCTACTTGCTCGATTCACAAGATATAAATTTATTTTTCTTACAGGTCAAGCGATGCTTTATGTTTCTTGTCTGACAGCAGTCATTTTAGTAAGCGCTGGATTTACTGCAAACGTGTGGATGATCTTATTAGGAGGGATTTTTGAAGGAACACTATTAACTATTACGCCCGCACTTTGTCAACCATTCATGAAAAACATTACTGGGAACAACCAAGTTGCGCTAGGACATACCGGCAATATCGGTTACGCGTCTAGCGGGTGGATCGGTAAGTTCTTTGGAAATAAAGACCGCTCTACGGAGGACATAAAGATTCCTAAAAGTTTCAGTTTTTTGCGAGATTCTACTGTATCGATCATGCTCTTGATGTCAATCGTATATGTCGCACTTGCCTTATTAGCAGGTCCTGGATTTGTTGAAAGAGAATTAAGCAATGGAGATAATGCTGTAATCTTTGCATTGATCCAAGCTGGAACATTTACAGCAGGGTTTGTTATCGTCCTTCAAGGGGTTCGGATGGTGTTGGCAGAAATCGTTCCAGCATTCCAAGGAATCGCTAAAAAACTTGTACCTGATTCTAAACCAGCGTTAGATGTCCCTATCGTTTTTCCATATGCACCTAATGCTGTATTGATTGGCTTTTTTGTCAGCTTCTTTGTAGGAACACTATCGATGTTTGCCATGATAGGCTTACAGACTACAGTTATCATCCCTGGAGTAGTTGGCCATTTCTTCTGCGGAGCTGCTTCTGGTGTTTTCGGCAACTCGACTGGCGGTAGAAGAGGGGCGGTATTAGGTTCTGCTTTCAATAGCTTATTGATTAGTTGGTTGCCATTATTTATCCTTCCGGTATTAGGAGATCTTAAAATCGCTTCTTCTACATTTGCCGATACTGATTATCTAGTACCAGGACTTGTACTTGGGAAACTAGGAGAATACGGTCAAATGGCATTGACAGTCGGAATCATCGCTTTCTTTTTACTTGTCGTATTATCTAGCTTTCTTTTTGCCGGAAAAAGAACAAACATTGTTTCTAAAGAACAGAATTAAGCAAGTTTCAAAATAAAAACTGCTTGGACAATATCAGAAGACGATCGAATGTTTTCTGATATGTCGCAAGCAGTTTTTTGTTTTATGCATTTATTATTGAATGGCTTGTTAAGACAAGTGGCTGTTTTGCTAGAAGAGGATAACTTTTACCATTCATTTTCACTGTTCCGCCTGTTCTATCAGAAGTAATCACGATCTTATCTTCTGTTTTTTCCAGCGAAATCATTCCATCTTTGATAGGTAGCGTACAATTCAGTGTTTCAAATGAATCTAGATTAGGTTGTATCATAAATTCTTCATAACCTGGCTTTGTTGGATACAAACCGATAAAATAGCGTCCTAAAAGATAGATTGGGCTTGCTCCCCATGCGTGGCATAAGCTTTTTCCATAAGGATCTCCGTACATACTGTACTTTTCATTTCCTGTTTGAGTAGGGTCGTATTCTTCCCAGAAAGTTACCGCATCATGAGATAACATCCCTCCCCAATAATCAAGAATCGTTTGGTAGACGATTTCCGTCTGTCCGAGTTTGCATAAGGCATCTTGTTCATAGAATTTAAAATAGGGTGTAGTAATCTGTGTGATAGTATCATTCAATAAGACATTCTTTAAAATCGATTGCTGTTGTTCTTTGTTAGCAAAATCGAATAAAACAGCGAAAATATTCGCATGACGCGTCACATTTCTTTTCCCAGATTCATAGCAATCGATAAAAGCGCCAAGTTCTTCATCCCAAAAGTAGTCAAATAGGTTTTGTTTCAATACCTGATATTTTTCTTGATAGAGATCAGTAGGATAAATTTCAGCCTCTCCATATGTTTCAGCTAAGATATCTCCGCAAGTGATCATAGAGTGGTAGGCTTTCAGTAATAGGACTTGTTCTGCAGCAAGCGTTCCTTCTTTATCCATTTCAGACCAATCAATAAAGATCCAATCTTTTTCTCTTCCATAAATAAACCCTAATTCATTCGTTTGTTCCATCAAGTACCTCATCAAGGATTGCATCTTAGGATAGACAATGCGTAAAAATTCGCGGTCTTTCGTCATCATATAGTGGTTTTCGATGCCAATCAGCCATAAGATCGAATAGTCGACAATCGTATTCATATGTTGCTTGATTTCATTTTGTCCTCTTAATGCGAATATCGTTCGCTTATTGATTTCCTCGTCAAAGAAAAGATATTGATTGATCATGAATGATTGATACGCATCTCCAGACCAAATCCAGCGATCTCGTTTGATACCGTCGATAAAAAACAAATCACTACATAACTTGAAAGTTTCTTCTGATACTGACCAGATCTGATCCAATAAAGAAGAATCGCTTGAAAAAGTAGCTTGTTTCGAAAGAGATAAAAATTCATGAAAAACTTGAAGTTGAACCATTCCAGTAGAAACCTCTGGTATAAACAAATAGCGAAAAGCGCGTTTACGAGCTTTCATTTTTCTTGTCATTCCAATTTGTTTATAGTAACAATACTCGATATCCATAGCTTCTACATCGGACTCTCCATAACATAGAGTGATGGATTCGATAGGATCGTCCAGAGACATTAGTTCTACACAGCCATTCACTGCTCGTCCAAAATCGAATAAGACTCCTCCATTAACTTCCCTTTCAGTAACTGGATGGACACATTCTTTTTGATAATAGATTTGATTTGGATCTTTAGCGATATCGACATAGAGTGGACTCCAACCAGCTGGGTATTCTTCAATAAAGTTGCTTGCTGTCCAGCCGATATCTGATTTTATTTCATCTCCCTCGATAAACATCGCTGGTAGCCCAGATGTATGTCCAACGAAGATCCGGATTTTTACTTTGCCAGCCGGACAAGTCAGCCATTTTCCAGATGGATGCTTTTCCCCATTAATTTCTACGTACCCAACTCCTTGGATCGTCACTTTGAACATGGAAGGATGATCAAGAAAGTAATATCTCTTAAACTTGACGTTCCGATGACAATCATCCATGTACCAGTACGCCGGCCAGTCGAAACCTCGTTCTTCTCGTTGGAAATTTTGTAGCAGTCCATGGCGGATCTCAAAGTCTCCAGGATACCAAAGCCATCTATTTTGTGATTTTTCATTTGTCATTTTGCGCGACCTCCATCAAAATTATTTTGTTGTCAATTGTTCTTTTATTTCTTCATCTACTCTTATTACTGACTTTCTATTCGTCCTGTATACCACTAGAACGCTAACAAGCGCGCTAATCAACAGCAAGATACTGCCATTAACGAAAACAGCAAGTGTCTTACTTCCAAGAGAAACAAAAGAGAGGAAAAGCAAACCATATGGTGCAATGAAAGTGCCTAAATTAGCGCCAACTAGTAAGATCGAGGTATTGAAATTCTCCGCATGCTTAGGCGCTTGGATACTCACTTGGTTGAATAAATAAGGAATGAATAACGAAAAAGATATCCCAGTTAAAATCGCGCCAAATCCAATCACATACAGATTCATGGCACTGGCAATCAATACAAAGCCAATACCCATCAGTAGTAAAGAAAGAGTAAGCATATAACGATATGCTTTTACCTGAAGCCAGCCAAAACAAACTCCGGCGGCCATACTTGCCAACTGCATGATGGTCAAGATATTCGCTGCATTGGTTTCGTCTCCTAGAGAATAGGTCGTCAAGACTGTGGCTAATTTGATTGAGACAGCGTTATATATCACGATGATCAGTAAGAGAAAAATACCATAACTAATCATTTGGGGATTTGTTTTGATTACTTGTCTTGCTGAAGCTGTGCCTTGTACTTGAATCTTAGTTGTTTCAGGTCTAGGAACAAACAAAACAAACAAGATTAAAATAGGTAAGCTGATGGCGTAGACTAAAAAAGTATATTGCCAGCCGAACTGTACTAGTTGTCCTGCAACAAATGTCATTAGAGCTGCACCAAATCCCTGAAATGCACTTTGAAAACCAATCATAGATGCACGTTCATCTCCGTGATAAAAGGCAGCAATCATGCTGACTGCCAAAGAATTGATCAATCCGAAGCCAATGCCTAGCCCAGCTCGTGAAGCTAAGACGATACTGTAACTTTGCGAGAAGAGGGGGAGGACACCACAAATCGATACAATCACTAACCCGATGATCACAGTCTGTTTTTGTCCGATTCTCCTAGCAATAAAACTACTAAACAAAACGAAAATAGTGACCATAAAAGATGGAGCAGTCGTTAATAATTCAACAGCAGATAAAGAACGCGTGGCATAAGTAGCTGACATACTGGGAATCGCTGATGTGACCGCACCAGCAGAAGTCAAAATAAGAGAGACTGACAGTAGAGAAAATTTCATCATTTTTTTATTCATACACATATTCCTTTCACTTTTTGTAAGCGCTTATCAAAAATATAGTATGAAGTAGCTCTTCACTCAATAGCGGAACCACAGGAAATTCATGTCCCAACCATAGAAAGTCTTTGTGAAACCCAAAATAGCTTTGCATATAATTGCAGTACAGCGTAAACTAATAAGCGAAAGAAACTGCTTACAAGAAGGAGGAAGTCAATTGGAACTAGCTGAATTAGACACTTTTTTGCGTAATGAAGAATCAATCGAAACTCTGCAGCGTGAACAAGGAAAGAATGTCAATGACTTAAACTTAGCTTATCATCTTCAGACACCACCAAAAATCCACCGAGGAGATTTATTTCAAAACGGAAATATTCATATCAGTAAACACCGTCGATATGCGGAAGTTCCTGAGCATACACATGATTTTGTTGAGATCAATTATATGTATAGCGGAAGATGTTCACAGGTCATCAATGGGGAAAGGGTGGATATGGAAGAAAGTGACGTGGTAATCATTGATAAAGAAGCTACTCAAAGAATTGAATACACAGGGCAAGAGGATATTTTAATCAACATCTTATTAAAGGAAGAGACCTTATCTACAGAAATATTGAACCATTTGGCAAGCACCAATAATCTGCTTTCTTCTTTTTTGATCAATGCAGCAAAAGAAAAGGGAGAACATACGCAATTCATTCATTTTCATGGCGGAAAAGCGAGTCGTTTGACGCATTTGATTGAAAATATGCTGTTGATTTATTTTGATACATACAGTCATAAAATCCGTTCACTAAACCTATATATATCACTACTACTAATCGAATTGACTCATTTATTAGAACAGCAAACCTTTTCGTCAGCAGATGGATACGCAGAAAACGAGGTGCTTGGTATATTGGATTATATCGATAAGCATTTTACTTCTTGTACGTTAAAAGAAACAGCGGCTCATTTTGGCTACAATCCGGTCTACCTTAGTAATAAATTGAAAATGTATTTTGATGCTTCTTTTCAAGAATTGGTTCTACAAAAAAAATTTGACTTTGCATTGGAATTGATTCAAGAAACGAGTTTTTCGTTGGAAGAGATTGCTAATCGCATCGGATATAAACAAACCACTTCTTTATTCAAATTATTCAAAAAGTATTCAACATGTACGCCCAATGAATGGAGAAACCCCCGATAAGAAGAACAGTCTGACATGTAAAAAACAGATAAGACTATTCAAAGTCTTACCCGCGTATTAACTAAACTCAATCAAGAGAAGCAGGAAAAAGTTGATGGCACTATATAGGAGATAAGTTGCTATAAATAGATGTTTTAGTAGTGGCTGTTTCCACTTGTGCCTTCTCTTCATTTGATAAATACTCACTAGTAAGCATACAGTGATGATAGATACGCTGATCTTTCTAATTTGGAAGATTAGCGTCCAGAGATGGGAATCCATTATTAATTGGATACGTGGCAGAAAAAAATAGAGGACACTCAAAAAGACATACTTTATCCAAGATGAACCATTGGACTTATTCTTAATAATATTCACTCATTTCAATAGGTTAGTCAGACAGATAGGCTTTTGTTTGGTACATATCATAAGGTATATCCGATACTAGTGTACTCATTTCTTATCTTCCAATAAACATATAGAAGGAACAGTTTTTTCATAAATAAGAAAAAGCAGTTCCTTTTTTAAACTTCTTTTATTGTATCCTTTAGATAATGTGATTGAAGAAGGGAGGAGGAGATGAAAATGGTAAAGGCTTGGTTGAGTGGTTTAGCTGCTTACAGCGTTGTTGGACAAACTGATTTATTTTCTGCGTTCGCTATGTATTTGTCTAAGTATCGTTTTGTATTATTAGGTGCTCTTTTTTTCGTGATTCTATTAACTGTTTTGTTGAGCAAAAAGATGTCCGCAAGTTCAAGTACGAAGAGTAAAGCACCTAGTAATAAGGGTTTTCAGAAGCAGCAATATAAAAACTATCGTAAGTGATATTTTCTATCTCTTTAAAGAAATCAAAGGATGATACGGCAATTATTTACTATTTACAATGAGGTGAAGCATGGGAAATTTTGCATTTATCATAACTTTTTTAAGCGAATTTGCTGTCTTAGCACAAAATGAAGGAACTGGTATTTTTGCCACCTTCGTTGCTATGTATCTCATCCGATACGGATTATCCACTTTTTTTGCCGTCTATCTGTTCATTTTTATCGTCAAACAGTTCTATGAATATCTAAAAGGCACCAGTATACGAAAAAACAAACGCCGATTTAAAAGACAGTTAGCTGCATCCTATAAAATACAAAAGAAAACGATCCAAGAAAATTATGAAAAAGGATTGACTGATACGGACAAAGTAAAGAAAAACGTTTATAACAAAACAAAACTTTAGATGTGACAATGAGGGAGCAGAGCAAATGGATATAGGGATTGCAATCGTAAATGAAGGGATATTGATTTTAGGTGCGATTGGCTTTTTATTATGGTTAATTATTTTTGGCTTGGTTTTATTTTCAGTTCTAAAGCGTACAAGGAAAAAGTATAGCTTTGATAAAGGTGGAGCTAAAGTAGCTCCATTAGTGATAGCGTTAGTACTTTTAGTTGTGTTGGCAGGGTACATGGGTGTAATCGTTTATCAGTTATCTGTTGTACGTATTTAGGAATTCGTTTCCATCAAAAATTATAATAACAGCTATTATAATTAACATATTGATAAAATGAATAAACAAGACTATAATTTCCATGAAAGTAACAAATAGTTATGAAAAAGGAGCTGTTTATTCATGAAAAAAACAAGTCGTAAAGTAGTAATCGTCGGTACAGGTTTTGTTGGAACAAGTATCGCTTATGCAATGATCAACCAAGGAATCTCTAATGAATTAGTCTTGATCGATGTGAACCAAGAAAAAGCAGAAGGGGAAGCACTGGATCTTTTAGATGGTATGGCTTGGGGCGATGAAAACGTTGCTGTATGGTCAGGCGGTTATGAAGAATGCAAAGATGCAGATATCGTTGTTGTCACAGCTGGTATCAACCAAAAACCTGGTCAATCTCGTTTAGATTTAGTTAAGACAAATGCGTCAATCATGCGCCAAATCGTCAAAGAAATCATGGGATCAGGATTCGACGGAATTATCGTTGTTGCTTCAAATCCAGTAGATATTTTGACATATATCGCTTGGAACGAATCAGGCCTGCCAACATCACGTGTTATCGGTACTGGTACAACATTGGATACAACTCGTTTCCGTAAAGAAATCGCATTGAAATTAAAAGTAGACCCACGTAGCGTTCACGGCTATATCTTAGGTGAACATGGTGATTCAGAAGTTGCTGCATGGTCACATACAACTGTTGGTGGTAAACCAGTTTTTGAAATCGTAGAAAAAGATCATCGTATCGCAAAAGACGAATTAGATGTAATTGCTGATAAAGTTCGTAATGCTGCTTATGAGATCATTGATCGTAAAAAAGCAACTTATTATGGTATTGGTATGAGTACTGCACGTATCGTAAAAGCTATCTTGAATAACGAACAAGCTGTATTGCCTGTATCTGCTTACTTAACTGGTGAATACAACGAAAAAGATATCTTTACAGGTGTGCCATCAATCGTTGACGAAAATGGTGTTCGTGAAGTTGTTGAATTATCCATCAACGAAGAAGAAAAAGCAATGTTCAGCAAATCAACAAGTGCTTTAAGAGAAGTATTGAACACTGTATTATAAGAAATAATGAGTAAGAACTAAAAAGTCAAAAACTGCTTAACAGCTGAAATATCTGTTAAGCAGTTTTTTTATTGATATCTATAGGTAAGCAAATAAACGGAATGATTATAATCGATTCGGTCGCAAATGATCCATACGTATGAAATGTAATCTGCTGATTAAATAATCGAATCGATATCAGTGACAACTAAAACTTAAGTAAATGATTTATCTATGTGATTAAAAATCCTTCAGTGATGGCAAACATAAATACAGTGAGTCGTAATCTGGATTAACTGTATAAAGAAAATGGTTTTTATCATTTAATTAAACGTTAAAAAAGAAGAAAAACTACAAAATTTTTTTATAATTTTGCACAAGTAGATTTTGATGGAAAAATGACGATTTTTGATAAAAAACCGTTCGAGAGAGGTTTATTATTTTTTAAATCTACTTAGTATAATATATATTATGTAAACTAAAATATATAAAAAATCAATCCACTAGTTCTAAACCACTATTTCCTACTCTTCACACTTTTGTATTCCTTTTAAATCAATTATTTCAAAATTAATCCATATTTTTATGAAAAAACTATTTTGTATGAACAACCATACAAAAAATCAGCATATTCTTTAATGACATGCTGATCGAATGGAGAAATAAATTTTTTTAATTCGTTCATTTTATTGCGGTTTGTCGTAAATAATTGGTTATCTTGGACTTCAGTGAATCGAAATCCAATGAACTAGTGGTAATCATTATAATAAAATCAACAGCTTCTTGACGAGAAAAAGCAACTGAACAATTATTCAATTGAAGAAACAACAGCATGGCAACAAGAGCAGTTCGTTTATTACCATTATGAAAAGGATGTTTTTTAGCTAAATTAATTGCTAAAATTGCCACTTTTTCATAGACTTCGGGATAGAGTTCTTGATTAAATACTGCTTGTGAAGGCTGTTTAACTGCCATATCTAATGCATTGGCATCTTTTATACCAATCATTTCGCCTGGTGAGTAACGTAAAATAACTTTTGCGTTGATTTTGATAATTTCTTTAGTCGAAAGATACCTCATAAATCAACCAAATCTTTTAACGCGTCTTCATATTGATTCATGATCGAATCAACTAATAAATCAATATCAGGTTCTTCTTGTGCTTTGATCATTCGTACAGAACCATCAGATTGAAAAACATAACTGATTGCGTCACCCGTCTGCACACCCATGAATTCTTTTACTTCTGGTGGGATAGTTGTTACATCGCTATTGCCGGATTTTCTAATTTTATACTTTTTCATTTTTTTCATATTTCTTTCGCCACCCTCTATATTCTATATCATTCTATAGTAAGTACATTATATCTAAGTATATACATTTAATCAATGTATATACTATTGATTTACTTTTTCTTACGGAAAAACGAAAAAGAAAAAAGTTAAAAGAGTTTGTGACATGACTTTTGTCACAAACTCTCGTATTTTTAACCAAAATATTGATGGAATACTTGTGTAATAACTGGTAGGAAATAAATAATGATCATAGCCCCTACCACCATCAACAATTGTTTACGCTGTTTCTTTCGCTTCAACATGCTTGTCGTTTTATGAAAAAAATAAGTAGCGCTTTTAGCTCCTGCAGTCAAAGTCGATAAAATCAGCGTTGGTGAATATGCTGTTTGATTGTGCGTCAATGACAGCAACTTCGTCCCGTAATCAGGATACTTTAGAAATGCTTGGTATACAGCCACAATCGTGATTGCTCCCATAAGATAATTTAAAAATGAATGCACTTTTTTCAAATAAAAAAACTCCTTGCTATCTATATAAAATCAGCCTACCCCAACATTTTTGCTTGATTGACTGATATTTTTTGGTTTTATTGGTATTTATATTCTGACTTTTCGGAATAAATATTCTGCTATTTCATTGTTTTCATTTACTCTACTTCGTTTTCATTATTTTTTCTTGATGTTTCTTTGTTTCCATCAACTGCTTTTGTTCCGCTGTTTTCGATCCATGGAAAAGAAAAACCGATCGTCATATCTTCTTTTAATACTAAAACTGCATCGAATTTCCCTTTTTTACCAGTAAAACCTTTGACAACTTTACTTGTCTTTCCTTTTGAAAGCAAATCTCTGAGATTTGTTTTAGTCAGCTTCTTTTTAGCTACTGTTGGCCACAATTTGAAGTCGCATTCCGGGTTCAAACATGTAGCGATTTTAGGATAAAGCATGACTACCCCTTTTTTACATTTTGGACATCTTCCTAATTGGTCGTTTTTCTTCTCCATCGCTTTTATCTGGCGTATTCCGCTGATCTCATCTGAGAAATCTACCTTATCGATTTGATTAGGTACTTCTGCCAATAAATGTAAGATGAATTTTTTGATGTTTTCTAAAAAAACAGATGGCGTTCCTTCTTGGTTACCGATTTTTCTCAAGTATCCTTCCCAGCGTGCAGTCATTTCTGCACTTGTCAGCAATGGTTCATTAGCTACTGCCTTACAAAGAGTGATTCCTTTTGGCGTAACGATTATTTCGTTTTTATTGACTTCGATGTAATGTTTCTGCTTAAGATTTTCAATGATATTGGCCCGTGTAGCTTCGGTCCCTATTCCTTCTACTTCTTTGAGGATTTCTTGCGCTTCATCATTATCCAGCGTTTTTCCCGCAGTTTTCATTGCTGTGATCAAGGTTCCTTCGGTATAGGGTTTCGGAGGTTGTGTTTCTTTCTCCATACTTTTCAGCTCTACTTCTGCTTCTTCATTTTCTACGATAGGAGGAAGCGTCTGAGCTTCTTTCTTTTTTGACTTGATGCGCAAGATTTCCTGCCACCCTTGCTGTAATGGGATCTTTCCGGTGCTTTTTAGCTTTAATTGCTGTACACCCGTCGTGACAGTCGTCTCTTCATAAATATAATCTGCGGCAAACATAGCCACAGTGGTACGTAAGACTTGCAAATAGATTGCTTGCTGTAATTTAGATAGCTTCGCAAAGCGTGCAGGAGTCGGAATCGTCTTTGTCGGAATGATTGCGTGATGTTCTTGAACTTTTTTCGCATCGACATACCGTTTCTTTGCTCTGATCTCAGTTGTCTGTACTTCTTCTATTCCTAAAAACTTTTTATAGTTTTGCAGATGTTTAACCAGATACTGATGCTCATTTTCTGTGATATAAAAGGAATCCGTTCTTGGATAGCTTAGAAATTTGCTTTCATACAATCCTTGAGCAGCATCAAGTGTGGCTTTAGCACTTGCTTTCATTAGCTGATTCATCTTTGTCTGCAAACTAGATAGCGAAAATAAACGTGGGCTATGCAACCTCTTTCCCTTTTTCGTAACTTCAAGAATCCGTCCGTTTTGCTTACCTAAATGCGCTCCGAGTCTCTCTATTTCCTTTGTTAACTCTTCTTGTGTTTTAAATGCTTTTTTTGGTACGATTTTTCCTGAAAACTGTCCTTTGTTTGTCGTAATTAAACCTTCTCCTTCAAAGTACGTTTCTTTTTTGAAGTGTTTGATTTCTTCTTGCAGCTGATAAATCATGTAAAGTGTCGGCGTTTGTACACGACCAAGAGAAAAACTACCATCAATCCCTTTTCGTTGAAGCAGTAAGCTATATAATGGGCTTCCGTTCATTCCAATCAGCCAATCAGCATTCTGCCTTGCTTGCGCTTCTTTATATTTTGGAAAATAGTTCTTTCCAGGTTGGAGATTCTTAAAACCTTCATATATTGCTTCTTTTTCAAGAGAATTGATCCATAAACGTAAATAGTTCTTTTCTTTAGAAAAGGCGTTTGCTTGACGAATAATCGACCACGCGATGGCTTCACCTTCTCTATCACCATCTGTTGCAATAATGATGGTATTGGCTGACTGTAACTCTCGCTTTACAATCGAAAATTGTGCACGTTTGTCCCTTGGAACTTCGTAACGGAAGGTTTCTGGGAAAATAGGCAAATTTTCTAAAGACCATTTTGCCCAACGCTCTTCATAAGCTCCTGGGGCAACCATATCTACCAGATGTCCAAAACCATAAGTGATGGTTACTTCACCAGCAAACAATGGATCGCTGATTTCATAATACCCTTCATGCCGCTTTAGCTGTTGGAAGGTTTCGGCATAGGCTTTTGCTTGTGAAGGTTTTTCAGCTAGTATCACCGTCTTCATCTTCTGACCTCCGTTACTTGATTTTTTGCGGACTTCTCTATTATGGAACATATTTTCGCATCTGGCAATAAAAAAAAGATACCGTATAGTCGAAATAGGCACAAAAAACATCAAGCAAGCAAACGTTGTTCCGTTTGCTGCTTGATGTTTCTAGAAAATATTCATCTTTAGCTGTCACTCTTGGTTAATCTGCCAATTGATGCCAAATCGATCAGTTACCATCCCATACAACTGAGCCCACGGAACAGCATCCAGCGGCATCTCAATCTTACCACCATCAGCTAAGCTTTCAAATAGATGCTTCGTTTCTTCTTCATTTCTTGTTTGGATGACTAAAGAAACATTATTTCCAACAACTAATTCAGGACCAATTCTTTCTGGCATATCTGCAAACATAACTAATGTATCATAAATGTTCAACCGTGCATTCGTGATTAGATTTTTTGCTTCTTCTGGCAAGTTCATTTGTTCTATTCCAGGCATTTCACCGTATGTGGTGATACCTGATGCTTCAGTCTCAAAAACTTTTTTCATAAAAAGCGATGGCTTCACGAGACTCATTTTTGAAGTTCAGATAGATATCCAATGTAAACAGCTCCTTTCTTGGTTATAATCTATCATAAGAAAGCGTTTTTTACGAGTGAATCGTTTGATTGATTCATGACAAAAGCCTTGTCGCAACTTCTTCTTAATCTTTTTTATGATCATTTATTCAAAAAATCTGTAATAACTGATTGATTCATTTGATTATCAATTTCAAGAATGCTACCAGCATAATCACTTTGCCCATAATTCCACGAACCGTCTACTGGCACACTTATTCGATCAATGCCACCAGCTCCTCGTGCAATCGAAAAGAGGTTTTTCGTCAAGAACCAAGCAGTGACATCTGTGGATGTATACCCTAAAGCTTTACCAGCTGCATAAGGTGCACGAATCAGATTCAATGGATTCTTCAATTGGCTGAAAATAGCGTTCATTACTTGCTGTTGGCGTCTGACACGGCCAAAGTCTCCTTCTTCATCCATTCGGAAACGTGCGTACTGCAAAAGAACATGTCCATCCATCTTCTGGACCCCTTTTTTAATATCTACACCATCCAGATTCAGATCTTTTTCTGCATCGATCTTCACTCCGTTCATGAACAAGGCATCGATCACTTTTTCAAACGATTTGAAATCGACTTTCGCATAGTATTGACAATTGATTCCAAAATTTTCTACTAAAGTTTGACGCACTAGATCGGCTCCTCCGTATGCATAAGCTGAATTGATCTTATTTTGTCCTACCCCTGGGATCGTAACGAAGCTGTCACGCATAAAAGAAATCAGTTTCGGCTTATGGGAAGGACCATCCAACTGTAAGACCATGATCGTATCAGCTCGTCCAGCATCTTCTCCGCGTGTATCACTCCCAAGAATCAAAATATTATGCGCACCATTTGTCGCTTTTTGCCCATGAAAGGTTTCTGAAGTCGCTGCCTCTAAGCTTGTGTCATGTTCAGCTACATATTTACCAATAAAAAATGAGATACCTGAATAAAGGATCAAAACAAGCAAAATCGATAGAATGATTTTTTTCCACGATCGCTTTCTTCGAGATTTCAACGGTTTGTTCTTCTTTTGCCGATTGAAAAATTTTTTATTTTTTTGTTGTTCTTCTGTTCTTGGTGCATCTCTATATATCTGTTGTTCGTGTTGGTTCAAATGTTCAAATGAGTGCTGCTCTCTTTCATAAATACGGGTAGCATCTTCCTCATTTTCCATACGCGTTCGTTTTCGTTCTCTTCTAGCAAAAATACTCCCCGTATCCCGCTTCAGAGGTTTCGCCTTCTTATGGATGTCCTTATAGCGATCCATCCGACTCATTGTGGTTCCTCCTCGTTTCTTACTGATAAATAAAGGATACGATAACCAATCGACAAAAGCCTATCATTTTTTGATAATTTAATAAAAAATAACGAAATAAATGCTTCGATACATAAAGAATTACTTTTCTTGAGACCGTTTATGCGAGAATAAAAAATCTTTATCTATTATCCTTTTTTAATCAAACAGTTTTTCAATCACATGGATCGGCATCTTTTCCTTTGTCCATAATTCAAACGCGATTGCTCCTTGGTAGATCAACATGCCAAGTCCATTGTATCCTTTTGCTCCTACTTTTTTTGCTTCTTTTAATAAACGTGTTTCTCTAGGTGCATAAATCAAATCAAAAACCGCTAGTTTCTCATGCATCATGTTTATATCTAAGAGCGGTGACTGATCGATTTTCTTTCCCATCCCGATATCTGTTGCATTGACTAGAAGGCAGCTTTCTTTCAAGTCTTTTCTTAATTGATACGTATCGGCAAAATCACGAACTTTTATCTCACAAGAAGTTCGATAGCTGAGTTGTTCGAATGTTTCTTTTACTTGAGCGAATGTTTGATTGTTTCGTTTATAAACTACAATTTCCTTAGCACCGTCTAACGCCGCTTGAACAGTGACTGCCTTTGCTGCCCCTCCAGCGCCCAGCAGAGTCACTTTTTTCTTTTTGACCGAAATCCCAGCTTCTTGTACGGATTGCATGAAGCCCGCACCATCGGTATTATAGCCAATCAAACGACCTTTTTCGTGCACGATCGTATTCACTGCTCCAATCAATTGTGCTTCCTGGCTTACCTCATCCAGATAAGGAATAACCGCTGTTTTATTCGGCATCGAAAGGTTCACACCTAACATATCAAAAGTTCGTATACTTTCGACTGCTTGCTTCAAATTCATTGGGTTTACTTTGAAAGCTAAATACACCGCATCGATGTTGTTTGCTTCAAAAGCAGTATTGTGCATCAATGGAGATAAACTGTGAGAAGCTGGATCAGCAAAGAGTCCAGCTAATTTGGTTTGTCCAGAAATCATCTTATTCCTCCTTTGTTCTTACTTCAATAAAAAAAGCCACTTAGCGTTTGATACGAAAAAGTACGAAACGTCTAGGTGGCAAAGTAGCAAATTCTTTTCTCATCGTTCACTTGTCAGAGCAAAGAATATTCTATTTAATTGTTAAAATCATTGACTACGTGATCCTACAAAACACCCAAATATGTTCCAATTGTTTATTGTTTTAAGTATAGGATGAATCAAAGGAAGATGTCAATGAGTTTTCAAGTCCTTCTACTGAAAGGAGACTTTCTGTCGAAATCAATCTACTACTTCTTCAAAGAACTGCAAAAGGTCGCCCATTGTCAAATGTTGCTTTTCTTTTTTAGAAAGATCCTGAACAATTTTTCCTTTTTGGAGTACGATCAGACGATTTCCGTATTTCAAGGCGTCTTCCATTCGATGCGTGATCATGAGACAAGTCAATTTTTGTTCATTGATCCGCTGATTTGTTAACTGCATTAATGCTTTAGCTGTTTTAGGATCTAAAGCGGCAGTATGTTCATCTAATAACAGTAATTCAGGAGCCGTGATCGTCGCCATCAGCAAACTTAATGCTTGGCGTTGACCGCCAGATAATTCCCCTGCTGGAGTATCCAAATGTTGTTCTAGGCCATTACCGACTTCTTGACATAGTCTGAAAAAATCTTCTTTTTGATTTTTCAAGTTACGTAAACGGAATTTCCGCTTTTGCCCTCTTTTTTGTGCAAGTAGCAGATTTTCTGCTACAGTCATCCGGGGAGCCGTTCCCATCTTAGGGTCTTGGAAAACCCGAGAAAGGAATCGTGCTCTTTTTTCTTCTGAATCTTTTGTAATCAGCTGATCTTTAAAAGAGATCGATCCTTGACTGAGTTGAAGCGTACCAGCGATGGTATTGAACAGTGTGCTTTTTCCAGCACCATTCCCGCCAAGAACAGTGATAAAGTCCCCTTCTCTGATTGTAAGGTTGATTTCATCCAATAGTACTTTCTCTTCATTCATTCCATTGTTTACGACTTTTCTGCCGTTTTTGATTGTCAATATATCTGTCATTACTATGCCTCCTTCTCAAAACCCGTTTTTAAGTTCAGTGCTTTCTTCAATTGCGGGATCATCAGACAAATAGCTAAGATGATAGCGGAGAACAACTTCAGATAAGTCGTGTCAAACCCTAGTTTGATTACTACTAAAATCAATAGTTGATAAATGATACTGCCGACAACAATAGCAATCAATCTTTCTGCTAGCGTCAATTCTTGGAAAATCACTTCACCGATGATGATGGAAGCAAGACCGATGACGATCACTCCAATCCCTTTATTTACATCTGCATATCCGTCATTCTGGGCAATCAGCGCACCGGATAATGCAATGACACCGTTCGACAAAGTCAAACCTAAAATTTTCATACGATCGGTTTTTATCCCTAACGACCGAGCCATCGTTTCGTTGTCTCCTGTCGCAATATAGCCTTGACCTAAATCTGTATTGAAGAAGAATAGCAGTACAGCAATCAAGATGCCCAAAGAGATGAAGCCAAGAAGGACTGTGTCAAAGTAATCAGGTAATCCAAAGCGATGAAAGCTGTCTTGTAGAATCGGATGATTCAATAAAGATAGATTTGGTGTTCGCATCACAAACAAAATAACTGAGTTCAATCCTGACATCACTAAAATCCCTGCTAGAATAACCGGTATCTTTCCTTTTGTATAAAGTAACCCTGTAATGAGTCCTGCTACCATACCAGCACCTACGCCCAATAACGTAGCTAAAATCGGTGCTACCCCATGAGTGATAGCTGTCACACAGACAGCAGCACCTAATGGGAAGGACCCTTCTGTCGTCATATCAGGAAAATCTAAGATCCGATAGGTCATGAAAATCCCTAATCCTAATATTGCCCAAAGCATGCCTTGTGAAATAGCTGATACGATCATTTGTCATCCTCCTTAGATGTTTCTTGTTGCGACTCATCTGTAATGATTTTGGCTTTTTCTTTCATCGATTGAGGAATAGTGATTCCTAAGTGATCAGCCTGAGATTGATTGATCACTGTATCCCCTTGATCAAACATATAAACAGGTATCGTTTCCGGTTTTTCTTTTCCGCTCGCAAGTTTTGCCGCCATCTTACCGCTTTGAAGCCCTAATTGATATTGATTGATCCCGATTGTTGCTAGTCCGCCTTGTTCTACCATTGTATCAACAGAAGGAATGACGGGGATATTTGCTTTATTCGCTTCTTTAACCACTGTCTGCATAGCATTGGCAATCGTATTGTCTAATGGAACATAGATAAAATCGACTTGTCGGCTCATCACTTGTACCGTTTGTGCAATCTCATTAGTGGAAGGCACCGCATATTTTACTGCTTCTAACCCTTCTTTTTTTGCAGCTTCTTCCGCTTGTGCTACTTGGTATTTTGAATTATCTTCCGAAGAAGCATACAAGATCCCGACTTTTTTTGCATTTGGCAGCAAATCAGAAGCAAGCTTGATTTGTGAAGCAACAGGTGGCTGATCAGAAACACCTGTCACGTTTCCACCAGGTTTCTCTAAAGAACCAACTAATCCAGCCCCCACAGGATCCGTTACAGCACCTAATACAACGGGAATCGACGAAGTCGTGTTTGCTAATGATTGAGCAGCAGGCGTTGCGATTCCGATCAAAACATCAGGATCGGATTGTACTAGCTGTTGACTCATTGTGGCTAGCTTGCTCTGATCGGCTTGTCCATTTTGAAATTTGATTTCAAGATTTTCTCCTTCTTTTAATCCTTCTTCTTTCAGACCATCTTTGATCCCTCGATAAATCTCATCTAATGCCGGATGGCTCACATATTGCAATACCCCGACAACTGTTGTTTTTTTTGTCTGGTTCGTCGAAGTACTTTCTTTTTCTCCTGAGGCTTTTCCATAAATAAATGCACCTGCTAAATAAACTAAAATAATTACTACAACTGTTATTAAACGTTTGTTTTTCATTTTTTCCTCCTGCAAAGTCAATCTTTTTATTTATTAAAATCAGGCAATTATCCAGTCTACAAAAAAAGACAATGGCCAAAACGGTCATTGTCTTTACACAAAAAACCGCATAGATAGGATCTATGCGGCAGTCAATGTTCATGTCTAGCATAGATACAAGCTTTAGAAATGCACTCTAAAAAGTTGTATCTATGGGAAAGTTTCACCATTAATACAACTTATCTACGCCAGCTGCGCCAATTTTTTTTGTTCTCTGCTGAAATACGTTTTGATAAGTTCATTACAGGTCACCCTTTCCTTAAGAATTGATTTAAGTCTAATCGAATTTTTGAATTTCGTCAACTATATTTTTTATTTTTTTCATTTGTTATTTTGAAGATCAAACATCACTTGTTCTGATAATTAAAAATAGCGCTATATAGAGCCACCATTTCATCACGTTAACAACTCAATTAGCAGTCTCGGCATTTGGGGAAGCTGTTCCTGTTCTATCCATTTCTTCTTCTAATTGTTTGATATTGGCTAACGGTAGTCGATTCAGCTCAGGGATCAACTCCTTATCAAAATCAGTTATTCCTCCCTTACCCGCAGTTATCCGATTTGCTTCTTTTCCTCCATCAAAGAAAATAAATGTCACTTCATCCGTTCGTATGTTATATTTTTGTTCCAGTTCATGTACGTCATAAACGATCGGATAATAAAAGATCGGTCGATTCAATTCTTCCATAAGCTCAGGGTCATTAAAGACATCCAGCATATCCTGATAGGTTTTCCCGTTCGGTTTGCTGAACATCACCGATATCGCTCGGCTTTGTTTGATTTTCTGATCCGCTTGACTGTAATCAAAAGGTTTTAATTTGCTGGTTGGTATGGATGAATAAACGAGACTATTTACTTGCTCTTCTCGGATTTTTTCCGGCAACAAAAACATCGCAATTGTTAGTAGCAATGATAAGATGAGCAGAAACACAAGACGTCGAAAATACTTAATTGGATTTTCTGCGAATGACACTGAGAAATGATCATTCATTTCTTGTACTCTCGATTTAACTGCTTCCCAAATAACAAACACCTTCTTTTCTACTTTTTCTCCTATTTTTTATTATACCTAAAAATTTGGATTTCAACGATAAAAACACTGTTTTTTATGTAATTAGTCCAATTTTTTCTAGACTTTTGCTTCACTATTCGGCCAAATTGGTTTTTCTTCTTTTTTTCGTTATAATGAATATACTTATGAAAAGAAATGAGGAATGAACCATGTCCTTTGATGGTGTATTTACCCATGCGATGGTCAACGAATTGCGTGAAACGTTACTATCTGGCCGGATCTCGAAAATCCATCAGCCTTATGAAAATGAAATCGTGCTGGTGATTCGTTCACGCGGCAAAAACCATCGATTATTATTATCTGCGCACCCTAGTTATGCTCGTGTACAGATTACCCAAATCGATTATCAGAATCCTGATAATCCGCCTAACTTCGTGATGATGCTTCGAAAGTATTTGGATGGTGCTATTTTAGAAAGCATCGAACAAATCGAAAACGATCGAGTGATCCATTTTCACTTTGCTAAGCGCAACGAGTTGGGCGATTTACAGAATATCATATTGATCGTTGAATTAATGGGGCGTCATAGTACGATCGTCTTAGTTAATCAAGAAACTGGAAAAATATTGGACGCGATCAAACACATAGGAAGCTCTCAAAACACTTATCGTTCTTTGCTTCCCGGCGTAGAATACATTGCTCCGCCAAAACAAGAGGTCTTGAACCCATTTAGCTCCGATAAAGAAAAAATCTTCCAGCGACTTTCTCAAACTGAACTAGAACCAAAAGCAATCCAATATCAGTTTCAGGGAATCGGTTTCGATACTGCTCAAGAGCTGACCAAGAGATTGCTTGAACGTCCTAATGAAAAAATGGTTGTTTGGGACGAATTTTTCTCATCGATCATCAATCACCCAGACCCTACTTTTTACGAAACGACAAATAAAGATTTCTTTACGCCGATTGTTTATCAGGTATTTTCCGAACAAGCATCTGCTGTGACAACTTATCCAACACTCAGTCAATTATTAGATAGCTATTATCACGAAAAAGCGGAGAAAGATCGGGCAAAACAACAAGGCGGAGAACTGATCCGAAAAATCGAAAATGAACTAAAACGAAATAAAAATAAATTGAAAAAACGTGAACAAACACTCAAAGAATCCGAAAACGCTGAGAATTACCGTAGAGATGGCGAACTACTTACTACTTTTCTGACACAAGTACCACGTGGCGCAAAAGAAGTTGTTTTACCTAATTATTATGAAGAAGACCGGCCAATCAAAATAGCATTAGATCCGGCGTTGACGCCAAATCAAAATGCACAGAAATATTTTCATCGATACCAAAAGCTGAAGAATGCCGTTAAGTTGATTGGCGAACAAATCCAAGAAGCCAAAGATGAAATCCAATATCTTGAATCTGTCTTGTCTCAACTGGAAATTGCCGGTCCGATGGATATCGAAGCAATCAAAGAAGAATTGACTGCTGAGGGCTATTTGAAAAAGAAGACACAGAAAAAACAAAAGAAAAAGAAACCATCTCAGCCTGATCAATACTTTTCTTCTGACGGAACGCTCATTCTTGTTGGTAAAAACAACCTTCAAAATGACCAGCTGACAATGAAAACAGCTAAGAAAACCGACTATTGGCTCCATGCAAAAAATATCCCTGGTTCGCACGTCATCATCAAAAGTGATCAACCTTCAGATGAAACAATTACCGAAGCTGCCGAGTTAGCTGCCTATTTTTCAAAATATCGATATTCTGCCCAAGTACCAGTTGATCTTGTACAAGTGAAGCATATCCGCAAGCCAAATGGTGCCAAACCTGGTTACGTCATTTATGAAAATCAGAAAACAGTCATCGTGACACCAGAAGAAGAGAAAATTATAGCTATGAAACAAAACGGGTAATGAATGTATTTTCTTAGAATCATATTTTCGTACTTTTTCATAAAAGCAATCAGTTATAAATTGCTTTCTATAAAAAGAGGGGTTGTGACAAAATTCGTGTCACAACCCCTTATTTCGAATAAACTGTTTTGTTTGGCTGTTCTTTCTACTTAATATCAGTCAGATGTTCCGTCTGCTTTTCTTAATTCTGTTGGTCCAGTAACCGAGGAAGCTCTTTGATAAATCTTTGAGCGATTTCACTGAGCGGGCGCTTTGCCGAATAAATGATATAAAATTCATTTAGCTCGCCTTCTGCTAAAGGAATTAACCGCAAGTGCTCACGAATTCCTCCAATCACAATACCAGACCCTGAAGCGTACGCATCAGTTTCAAGAACGATATTCATCAAAGTCCCTCGATCACTGGTATAGATCACTGTTTCTTGATCAGGAATCTCGATAAGGTCTTCATAAAAATACGGAAAATTATTTCCATCCTGTGTAAAACGAACTTGAGGATAAGATAACAATTCTTCTTTTGTGATCTCTGCGTGTGTAGCTAGCGGATGTCCATGCCTTAAAAAAATGTGTGTTTTAAATTTTCCAATGCTGCGGCCACTTAGTTCTCCTTGTTGCAAATATCTTCTGATACCAGCTTGATTATGCTCGTTCATATAAATAATGCCGATTTCACTGTGCTGCTCTTTGACTTCTTCGATCACTCTCGCCGTCGTCGTCTCCATGATCCGAAATTGTTTGATTTCATCTTTGAATTCCTCGAGTAGCTGTGCGGTCAAAGGACCTAAGAAATCATAATGCTGGGCAGCGATTGAAAAATTCTCTCTCTTTTCACTCGTTAGATAGTGACTTTCTAATGTATCAAGCTGAACCAAGATTTTTTCGGCACGATTTAAGAAATCTTGTCCTTCTTCTGTTAAATATGCACCTCGATTCGTTCGAGTAAATAGCGTGATTCCTAACTCGGTCTCTAATTCTTTGATACCAGCTGAAAGACTTGGTTGTGAAACAAACATTTTCTTTGCAGCTTCTCTGAAACTACCATTATTTGCCACAGCGACCACATATTTCATTTGTTGAATATTCATTGCTCAAACTCCTCAAAATAATAAATTTCTCTTCCATTCAAGGGTTGAATTGGTCGGTTGTTCGGCTGTGCATACTGCCCTTTGAAGGGTAGAAGAAACTCTTGGTTCAATTTTTCTACATGATCCATCACAAACCATTGGATTGGTCCGCTGGTAGGTGGAGTTGTCAATGAACCTACATAATGAAAATGGCTTTTTTTCTCTGGAAAAAAGACATCTGGATTTACCCAGTGTTCATGTTTTTCTAAATTCCATCTCTCTCCATTTTCTTGATTATAAAACCAACCTTCCTGTTCCATTAACTGATACATGACGCCCACGACCAGATTCTCTTTTTTGCTGTTCATATGAACAAAATGAAACTCAATATCTTCCTGTTTCCCGTCGATGATATGTTCTGATGGTAAGTGGAAATGAATATCTGTCAAATAATAGCGTTCTTTCTTGAACTCTACATAACTGAGTTGATCAAAAGGTACTAAATGAATCGTATTTTTGAATTCCTTGTCAGTGAAGCGTTGCTTTTGATAATGAAACGAAAGTGTCTCTCCTTTCATTTTTATTTCTTCACCTTTTGTTAAATGAATAGGTGACTGCAACGGAAATTCCGCACCTCTCGCAAACCAATCACATAAATTCGCCCAATTTTCCGGACCTCTGTCTCCAGAATAGCCCCATTCGACATCCATATTCTTTTTCAACTATACTTCCCCCTGCATCTCATATCGTTTTTATTTTTCTTCTTTCTTTACAATCGTTGAGACAGTTTCTAAAAACGCCTCTTTTCCATAAAATTCCTGGTTCAATAGTTCCGGAAATATCTCTTTAAAGAAATACTGAACAGAAGGCCGATGTTCAAAGCTTTTGATAGTCGTCACTGCCTCAATGAACATCTCCTTGTAAACTTTTTCTGGATTATTTTTGATGATTTCATCAAAAGACTCATAAAGAAGGTCAACCTTATCTGAAATGGCTAATAGTTCTCCTTCTACAGTTTCATCTTTTCCCTCGAACAACCGACGGCGATAAACTTCTTGGAACTCAGCTGGAATCTCTTGATTGATGAATTCGTCCGTCATTTTTTCTTCAACTGTTTGCAGCATCCCTCTTAATTCTTTGCTTGCATATTTCACTGGTGTTTTGATATCACCAATAAAACGTTCTGTGTAGTCATGATTCAGTGATTTTTCATAGAGCAGTTTCCAATCGATTGGCTGCCCATTTGCTTCTTCAATATCTCCTAGAACTTGCGCAATAGATGCTACACGATACGAATGTGCTGCGACTGTATGCTCCGTATATTTAAAAAAACCAGGTGCCCTTGTGATCGTCTCTAAATTGTTCAATCCTAAAATAAATTCATTCAATCCCATAAAAGTTACCTCCCTTTGAGATTTCTTTTTCCGAATATCATATCATTAAATAACTGACATTCGCAACATTTCCGCTCTTTTCCATTTTCGCAACAGCTCGCTTACCAAAAAATAGAGAAACTCTCGATAGAATAGAGTGCAGAGAAGAGATTATTCTCTTTTCTCTGCTATTTAGTCTTAGCAAAATAAATTTTGCAAAAATCAAAAACTGATCACGATAGAAGTTTCTTTTCATATCTGATGAAAAGATACTTTTCGCAATCAGTTTTTGGATTGTTTTTATATCGATTGATAGCCATTTTTTCTCACAATCAATTAATTATATGCTTAAGATTCTTGTTCAAAAATTTCACGAAGTTTCGGGGCATTAAATCTTTTTCAGATAGTTGAATCAATCTATATCGTAAGTTTCGATTATTTGAATGATATCGTTCAAGTCATCAATCACGATATCTGCTTGTGCCTGATCAAGGGGCAGATCTTGCTTTAATGCAATCGTATATAAATTAGCTGCTTTTGCTGACGCAATACCAACAGGAGAATCTTCTACTGCGATGCAATGTCTACCATCCAATGCATTTACTGCGATTTGATAAATTTCTGGATGTGGTTTGCTTTTAGATAGCTTTTCTCCTGAAATGACAAAATCGAAGTATGGTGCTAAAGCATTCTGTGTCAGCATTTTGTCGATTTCTCTTTGAGGAGAAGAAGAAGCAAGAGCAATTTTGATACTTTTCTTTTTTAAATAATCCAAGATGTCTTCCGCACCCTTTCGCAGTGCTATTTTAAAGTCAATAGGATGTTTTTCCCGGTACGCAAGGTATTCTTTTCTAAGATCAGCTCGTTGGTCTTTTTCTGAGACCAATACTTCCCAAATCCCATTTTCTGTCAGTCCAACGAAATCCAACTTATTCGTCGAACCTGGTAGGATGTTTTTTTCTTTGAAAAATTGCATACGTCGATCAAAATAAAAATTTTCTGAGTCAATTAAGACACCATCCATATCAAAAATCATGCCTAAATTCACAAACCTTCCTCCTATCCATAAATAATTTCATGAATCAATCGTAATTCCAACGTGGAAATCTTGATAGTATACTCACTCTCTATTTCGAAAAAGGCACGATGGATCTGTTCCATTTCTGCACCTGCTTGAGTCGTATATTCCTCTATATCTTCTTGTTCATCCACACTTTCTTTCCTTAAAATTCGTTCAATCATACAGCAGCAATGTAGGTATAGTAAAAACAACTTACTATTAGATAGAGTGATCTCTAAGGTTTCCTCAGCTACGGATACAGCACTTTGCACTAAACGCAACAGTTTGGTTGCGTCCAAAATCGTTAAATTTTCGATGATTTTATTAATTGAAAAACTGAACATCAGCTGTTCTTTTAAATCTTTATCACGTATGTCAAAATAATCTTGTAGAATTGAAATGAACTTCTCAACATCTTCACCGTTAATTAAATGATCAAGACCAATATAAGGAACCTGTTCGATTTTGGGATCTTCTGTTCCTACAATCATCAATACTTCATATATTTGGAAAGGATCCTCATACATTTTATTTTTTTGCAATTTTTTGTAATCATACGGAATAATCGTCAATTCTTTGCAATGATTTTCTAAACAAGATTCCAAAATCTCTTGTATTTGAGTAGCTGAACCTATTCCGGTGTAACAGCAAGTTAAGATTGCCTGTGTTTTTTCTTTTTTTGGTAGTATTAGTTGTTTTTTTACTTTGTTTTCTATATCGATTTTTTGGCTGATTTCTGCGATAGACATTTGTCTTTGAATCAACTGCCCAATCTCCAATACAAGAGGCGTAGAGACATAATCGATAATCAGCAGTGGACCACGTATTTTATCTGCTAGCTTTTTTCCGATTTCGTTCAACGACCCCATATCTACTAATAAAATCAACCCGGCGTCCGTTTGATGATCATTGATAAAGCGAATAACTTGTTCTTCTACTTTAGCTAACGTGATATTGATTGGCATATCATAAGCTTGAAAGATATTCTGCTTCAGTATCCGATTGCCTACGTTCGCCATACTGCTAGCAGTAGAATAACCATGAGCTAAAATGATACTCTTGATTTTCTTTTCTCCTAGCGTGATCTGCAACCCATGAAAATAAAAGGAAATAAAAATCAAATCTTCCTCTTTAAAATCTTGATCTAATTGTCGAGAAATATGTCCTAGTACTTTTTTAGCATACCAATAAGAAGTATCTATGGAACTCGAAACCAATTCTAACAACTTGTCTTTGACACTTTGCCATTCATGATTTTCTGCAATCATATCTGTGTTGTTTTTATGGTAGAGATACTGTGCTAGGGCAATCACACGATTACCATCTTGTTCCAATCCGTAGTTTTCATGCATCCAATCAAAAGTTTCTCGTATCTGATAGGTTAGTACAGAATAAAATGATTCTTCTTTCGAATAACTATCTTTAAAAATAAACTCGTCCATCAAATGATTGATTCGATTTACCGTATGATCAATAAAATCTTTGATCATTAATTCTTGCTTTTCAACTTTTTGATACATTTGCACTATTTTTTCAAATAACTGTCTGATTTGCCTGACTTCTGAAGATTCTAAAAAGACTTGGTTAGCTGTATGCGGCAAATATTGGCGGTCTGATAAAGCTTTAATCGTTTTTTTTAGCTGCTCTTTTAGCTGCATGGTATTTTCAGT
This sequence comes from Enterococcus sp. HMSC072F02, assembly GCF_001837725.1. Lineage (NCBI taxonomy): Bacteria > Bacillati > Bacillota > Bacilli > Lactobacillales > Enterococcaceae > Enterococcus > Enterococcus sp. HMSC072F02. Next base: position 103,858 of record NZ_KV833968.1, on the reverse strand, counting down.
TGGAAGATCCTTCAAACGAACTCGAATAGACAGACTATTTTGGTTTTTGGCGTACGCACTACCGCAGACATATTTCACGATGTTCTTTATCTTCCCTACATTGCCTTCTAAGTCACTATTAAGCAAAAAGTCCACTAGTTGATAACTTACATCGATGCGTTTTGACAAAATATTCGCTTCATTGATAAAAAATGTGTCTATCAGTTGCATACGTTCTGATTGCGGACGACGTTCATAATTCGGCAACATGACAATCACTGGCAAACGGCGAATAAAGGTCGGCAAAAATGTTTGATAGACATTCTCAGTTGTTGCAAATATCATACGGACGTTTGCTTTATGTCTGATTGCATTGTCCCCCATCGGTGAAATTTCTCCTGTATCCATAAATGTAAAAAGCTTTTCTTGCCCTTCATCACTTAAGCGGTGAACCTCATCCAAAAATAATACGCCATTATCAGCTTTTCTATCAATCCAATATGTTCTTTTTCTGCTCCGGTAAATGCTCCTTTGACATGGCCAAACAAAGCAGAAGACAAGAGTTCAGGATTGTTGAAATATTGGGCACAATTATAAGAGATAAACGGAGCATCTTTTGGGATGACCTTTTCTGCTACAGCATATTCATAGATTTTTTCTGCTAAAAATGTTTTTCCTGAACCGCTATTGCCCGATAAAAGAATAGGTAACCCATTCCCAGGATAAAGTACTGCTGTTTTTATTTGATCAACTGCTTCTCTTAAGCTGCCATTTGCTCCAATCACCGTTTCTAATGCATTGGCTTTTTCTGCTGCAAATAAGTCTTCCCAAGTTTCATATTCAGATTCTCTGTGAAAAATGCCAAGTTCAGCTAAAGCTTCAACATGTAAAAAAGAGACGGGGTAACTCTTGACCTTGACCAATACTCCTTCTTTCATTCCTTGATTTAAGTAGAAGCTTGTTGTACTTCGATTCAAACCGACATTTTCGCTAATTGATAAAGCTGAAAAATCTTCTGCATGATGCTCACTGTAATTTTTTGTCAGCTCTTTTAAATATTTTTCTACTTTTTTGTTCATGATCAACACCACCCAATTTACTCTTGCTCAATCAATTGTACGAGAATAAGAAACCCTTTTCAATGCAAGGGAAGAAAAGCCGAGGCACTTGGCCTCAGCTCTAGTTTAATACTCTAATTTCCACATATAACGACGCTTTGTCAGTGGATGCTGGCGTACTTCAGCTAATTCTTCTGCATAGACGCGGAATACTGCTGTGATGACGAATGGATTGAAGTAATCAAGAACCTCTTTCGCAATGTGGGCAGACAGTCCCCAATCCAGTGCATCTACAATTTCTATTTTTGCATCGAAACGATTCAAAAAAGTCAGTGCTCGGGCATCCATTTGACGCGTACGACCATCATTCATCAATAAGATAAATGGTACGTCTTTGTCCGTGATTTCAAATGGACCATGGAAAAATTCACCAGAATGGAAAGTACCAGAGTGAATCCATTGCATCTCCATCATTAAACAAATAGAAGTGGAATACGCAACTTCATGAGTCGCTCCTGAACTCATAACATATATCACCTTTTCATTTTTGAAACGTTCGGCGAATTTTTTTGCTTGTAGACGTGCTCCCTTTGCACTTTCTTGCGACAAATCATAAATTTTGTCGAAACCATCCATCATCTTATCGTAGTCTTTATATCCTTCGATCTGATTTAGTAGTTCAACTGCAAGTTCTAAGCAGTAACCTGTTTTTTCTAGTTTTGCTGCGTAATCTTCTGTGAAACGATGATAAATCACATAGTCTGCGTCTTTCGTTAACGGAGAATCTACGCTATGTGTTAAACTAATAACTGTGGCACCTTGTTCTTTCGCTACTGCGTTAGCTTGAACAGTTTCAGGAGTCGTACCTCCCAATGAAGCTGAAATAACTACAGTATGATCGTTGATCGAGCGAGGTGTCGCATAATTGAATTCATTTGCCGTAAAGTGGCTGATACGTAATTTGTTTGCGTTTTGTTCTAAAAAATATTTTGCTGGATATAGATCTGCTTTCGATGCACCACAGCCGACAAATACGATGGACTCCACCTCTTTGTTCGAGATGATTTCTTTGACGATATCTTTTGGACTTAATGTTGAATTCATGTTTGAATTCCTCCTCATACTATTTATTTTTAACCTAAATTAGGTTGGTCCCTTAATTAAAAATCCCGCATAAACTTAGTAAAACACCACCAGCGATACAAATAGTGAGCATCAAACCGGTCCGAACTTTCTTTTGCAACAACCAATACATAAAAAACGTCAGCCCTAAAGGAATCAACTGGGGCATGATATTATCTAAAACATCCTGTAAAACAAACGCCTTGCCGAATCTTAGCGGCGTGGTGATCCCAATCATACTAGCAATCATGGCTCCAATGACCATCAAACCGATAATCGTACAAACATACATCACTTTATCCATCAAACCTTCTTGATACAGTTTCGCTAAATATTTATTCCCAGTATTATAACCAATTTTTCCGCCATAATATGTAACGAAAAAGGACGGAATGAAGGAGATGATAATGGCCAAGATAGGGCCTAAGATACTACCTTGCTGAGCGAGATTGATTCCAAAGCCAAAGGCCAAAACACGTATGGTTCCTTGGAAGAAAGAGTCTCCGATTCCTGACAAAGGGCCCATAAGCGAAGTCTTCAAAGCACTGATGGTTTCCGGATTGAAATTCTCTTGATCTTCGGCATATTGTTCTTCCATAGATGCTGTTAGTCCTAAAACGAATGAACTTGTTTGCGGCGTACAATTGTAGTAAGCCATGTGCCGCTCATAAGCATCGATTTTCTTTTGTTTGTCTTCTGGCTTGTCATAGATTTTATCGATGATTGGTGCAATACCATACATAAATCCCATATTCATTTGTCGTTCGTAATTCCACGAAGCTTGTATTGCCCACGAACGCCAGAAAAATTGCCAATACTTCCAACTATTTTGATCTTTCTTAGTCATAAAAAAACTCCTTTCTATAAATCATCTAAAGGATCAGGTTCGCTTACTGCTGTCCTATTATCTTTACCATTGAATTTGACTTGTGCCATCACAAAGGCCACAATGCAAGCAAAAGCTGCGATACCTGTGATGCTTAATCCGGAGTAAGCTGTGATTAGAAAACCAAGTAATAAAAACGGGATCATTTTTTTCGTCAACATCGTTTGTAACAACAAAGCAAAACCATATGCTGGTAAAATTTTGCTTGCTAAAGTCAGACCATTTGTCAACCATACTGGGATACTGCTCACGATATTTTTCACTAAATCTGTTCCAAAGTAAACAGCTAAAAAGATAGGGATAAAATACATCAGTGAATATAAGACCGTACCATAGATTATGTGGATCCGTCGTGCTCTGCTGAACTTTCCTTCATTGATTAAATTATCTGCCCAATGTGTCAGATTTGAGAGTACCGTCCGCATCAATATTCCAAGCATTTGTCCTAATACAGAGATTGGAATGGCAATAGTCAGAGCAGTTTCAGCATTGGAGCCAGATAGAATAGCAAAAGCTGTAGCAATAATGGACGCCATATTCATATCCGGTGGCGCTGCTGCTCCGATATTTACCAGACCAAGCGACATCAATTCCAGAGAAGCACCAACCAACAAACCTTTTTCCAAGTCACCTAATACTAACCCAACTAACGTACTCACGATTAAAGGCCGTTCAAAATTCATCCTCCCTAGTAGTCTAGAGTCCAAGATGCACATGATTCCGACCAGACCTAAGGCAATCGATTGAAACAACATAACGTAAACTCCTTTCTTTTTAAATCATTGTATTCAAATCCTCTTTTTTGGAGGTTGGAACCTGTTGCATGAACTGTTTGATGCCCATTGATTTTAGTACTTTCGCATCTTCTATCTCATTTTCAGTCAAGAAGATAGCATTACTGAATTGTTTTGATCCTTCTTTTTTTATGATGCCTCCGTAATTGATTTCCTTAACGTTTGAGTAACTTTCGCAAAACTGACGAACATCCTTGGTATTTCCAAAGATCATCATGATGTTTTCACTCAATGCTTCTATTTTAGATATTTTTGTCAAGGTATTTTCAACGGTAAATATATTGAGTTTGATTCCTTGAGGTTTTGATAGTTCTAAAGACATTTTTTTAAATTCATCATTGGCTGCTTCATCATTGACCACCAGAATTCGGTTGATTTGTAAAGATTTACTCCAAGAAAACACCACTTGTCCATGTAACAATCGGTGATCGATACGAATGAACTTGATCATAGATCATCTCCTCCTTCATTTGATTTTTTTAGTAATCGATTGCAATCAATCAATGACTGCCGACTTTCTTCGATAATCAATTCTAAATCTGCAGCAGCAATTGGGTTAACTTGCGTGGCGATTGAAATCACTAAGGGTAGATTCATTCCTGTGATCAAGCGTATTGCTGGCTCTTTCTTTAACAGTCCTATCATTTCATTATTGACACTTCCTCCTAAGATATCTGTGAGAATAAATAGATTTTCTTTTCCTAATTTTGAAACTATACTTTGTATTTGTTGTTCTATCGGCTCATCTTCATCGCGATAAGCCGATAATGCATAAATATTAGTGGCAGGTCCCAAGATCATTTCAGCTGTTTGTTTTAGACCTTGAGATAATGCGCCATGACTAGCTAGAATAATCGTATTCATTTTTATTTCCTCCTCGCTGACAGTTTTATATAAAGCAAATACCGTGCCAACTTCTGTTCAGCCTGTAAAAGCTATAGTTACAACTATTTCCCAACACTTTTATCATTTACTGATAAGTGTTCAATCTATTTTGTAAAAGTGTTGAACTGCTTTTCTACATATATAAAACAAAAATAGCCTCTCGACTGTGGGATAGGAACACAGTTGAGGGGCTGTTTTTGACTCGTTGAAGTCGTTCATACTTTGTGTAATCAGCGCTATTGAAGATCATGCATATGTATTTTATGGATGTATCTCCTCATCCAAATCATCCATGCAGGGTTATGAAAAAAATAAGGATACAGTTACATAAACTGTATCCTTAAAAAATATAACGGTGTAGAGAAATGGTAATTTAGAAATATTCAAAATAATATAGCTTTATTTCTTCAATTATCTAAGTATTTTTGTACTTAAAACTGCCAATTTTCAGGATCTTTTTTCCATTCTTTTAGCAGAGTTAATTCTTGCTCATCGATATAACGATCTTCTAAAGCTGCTTCGATCAATACAGAGTAATTGGTCAACGTCATAAGAGGGATTTCGGCTTTTTCGAAATTTGCTTTTCCTTTTGGCAACTCATACGTAAAGATAGCTGCAACACCAAGGATAGCTGCACCTTCTCTTTTTGCTGCTTCAGCTGCTTCCAAGACGCTACCTCCTGTAGAAATCAGATCCTCGATCACAACCATCTTCTGACCTTCAACTATACGCCCTTCGATTTGGTTGCCTTTCCCATGATCTTTCGCCTTACTTCGAATATAGACCATTGGCAAGTCTAATATTTCCGCTACCCATGCAGCATGAGGAATTCCTGCCGTTGCAGTTCCAGCAATTACTTGTACTTCAGGGAAAGCTTCTTTGATTTTTCTTGCTAAGCCTTTTGCGATCTCTTTTCGGACTTTTGGATAGCTCATCGTGATTCGGTTATCACAGTAAATGGGGCTTTTGATTCCACTTGCCCAAGTAAAAGGATTACTTGGATTTAAAAATACTGCTTCAATCTCTAATAGATCTTTTGCGATACTTTGTTCTACATTCATTTTAGGTTGGCTCCATTCTGTTTGAATCGCTCGGTATGCTTCATAAGGATCAGTTGCCTGTGTGATTGGTCGTCCCACAACGATGAAAGTTGAGCCAATCTCTCTTGCTTGAGAAGGTGTGACTATTCTTGTCTGATCTCCTACGACTGTTCCTTCTGGTCTTATCCCTGGAGTTAAGCAAACAAATTCATCTCCCGCCGTTTCTTTGATCGCTTCTACTTCCCAAGCAGAAGAAACCACACCATCTAATCCTGCTTTTTTGGCACAGTTAGCGTAATGGATCACACTTTTTTCTAAAGGAACTTCGATTAGTTGGTCTGCATGCATCTCCTCTTCACTTGTAGAGGTAAGTTGAGTGATAGCTAGAAGTAGGGGACGTTTCCCACCTTCTGGCGTTCCTTCTTCTAATCCACGCATTGCCGCCTCCATCATGCGAATACCGCCAGCTGCATGAACACATGTGACATCAACACCAAGCTTTGCCAGTCCCCGCATTGCTTTTTCGACCGTATTCGGAATATCGTGAAGTTTCAGATCTAAAAACACATCGTGACCAGCATCTTTTAAATAACGTACGATTTCAGGTCCTTCTTGGTAGAACAATTCCATTCCGATTTTCACAAACAATTTTTCTTCTTCTGGGAAAAAAAGAAGAAAGTCTTCTACTTCTTGCCAAGTTGAAAAATCTAATGCAATGATTGGTCGTTGGTTTAGTTGGTTCATCGTTCACGTTCCTCTCTCACTTCTTTGATTAATCTTTCCAGTGACTCAATACCTAGTTCGTTCATTCGCACTGGGAGCTCTTTGATTAGTTTAGGACAGATATAGGGATCGGTGAAATTCGCAGTCCCTATAGCTACAGCGCTTGCTCCAGCCATAAACATCTCAAGAACATCGTCCACTGTCTGCACGCCGCCCATCCCAATGATTGGAAGATTGGATATACTTGCCACTTGATGAATCAAACGGATAGCGACAGGCTTGATTGCTGGTCCGGATAGTCCACCTGTTTGATTGGCTAAAATTGGTTTTCTTGTCTTAAGGTCAATCCGCATACCAAGTAGTGTATTGATCATTGTAAATCCATCTGCCCCTCCAGCTTCGATTGCCTGAGCGATTGGAACGATGTCTGTCACATTGGGAGATAGTTTGACATAGACAGGAACAGAAGCAACTTTCTTTACTGCTTGTGTTAATTGAAAAGCAACGTCAGGATCTGTTCCAAAAGCGATACCGCCATGCTTGACATTTGGACAGGAAATATTCAGCTCGATTGCTTTCACATTTGGCGCTTCGCCGATTTTGCTACAAACTTCTACATAGTCTTCTTCACAAGCACCAGCAACATTTGCGATGATGGGTAACTCATTGTACTCCTCTAATTCTGGAAGAAGTTTATTCATAACAACGTCTAGACCAGGATTTTGTAAACCAATCGCATTCAACATGCCAGATGGTGTTTCCGCCACTCTCGGTGTGGGATTGCCAAAGCGAGCATTTGGAGTCGTTGCCTTGACCATGATCGAACCAAGCTGATTCAAATCATAGTATTTTCCATATTCTTTGCCAAAACCGAAACAGCCGCTTGCTGGCATGATAGGATTTTTTAATTCTAGGCCAGGAAGTTTGACTGCTAAAGGATTCTCATTCATATAATTACCTCTCCTATTTTAAAAATCGGTCCTTCGTCACAAACTTTCACACTTTTTGTTCCTGTTTCATCTTCCGGCGTATGACAAACGCAAGCATAGCAAGCCCCTATCCCACATGCCATGCGGGATTCTAATGATAACTGGACATTTTGATGCGAAGAAAACAGCTGTTCCACTGTCTTCAATAACCCGTTTGAACCACATGCAAAAACTGCTGTAGGTTTCGTCTTCGTTCCTAATAATAAATTACCGACATTTCCGTGCATACCGTATGTGCCATCGTCAGTAGCGATTCTTGTTTCTCCAAGACGATTAAATTCTTTTTCATAATAAACGACTTCATGTGTGGCAAAACCTAAAAAGTGCGTTGGCTTGATCCCTTTTTTGACTAACTGCTTTGATAACTCATACAGAGGCGGGACACCGATTCCTCCACCGATTATAAATACTTCGTCTCCTGTATGAAGATCAGATAAATCAAAGCCATTACCTAAAGGGCCCATAACATCTAAATAGTCTCCGGCAGAAAGAGTAGAGAAAACGCTAGTCCCCTCACCTTCCACCCGATAGATAATACGGCAAGTATTTGTCTCGTGATCGATATGATTCAAGCTAATCGGTCGGCGTAGCAGCAAGTCTGCACGCGGCACGAGGATATGCAAGAACTGTCCTGGTTGCTGCATTTCTTTTACTAGATCACCTTTTAATGTCATTTCAAAAATCTTTGGTGCCAGCTGTTTTTGCTGAACGATTTCCATCATTTCTTGTTTCATCTGTCCCCTCCTGTAACGGATTTTCTTCTTTCGGTCTTAACATGTATACACCGTTAAATAGGGTTGGTTGAAAATGCACGGGATTCCATCACTCGAACGATCGCATCTGCTGTGTCTAAAGAAGTAAACAACGGAATACCATGTTCGACTGCTTCTCTTCGGATAATGAAGCCGTCTTTAGAAGCATTTCCCCGATCTTTATCAATCGTATTGACAACCACTTGTGTTTTACCATCTCGTATTAAGTCGACTACATTTTTTTCTGCTGCTTCCTCAGAAATTTTCGCAACTGTTTCAACAACCAAACCATGTTTTTCGAAATAGGCAGCTGTATGTTTCGTTCCTATCATACTATAGCCGATTTCTGTAAAACGTTTAGCCAACTCTAGTGCTTCTTCTTTTGTTTCATCCGCAATCGTAAACAATACGGCTCCATATTCAGGCAAGTGTAATCCAGAAGCTTCGAATGCCTTGTACAAAGCTTTGTCTAATTGTCTGTCAGACCCCATTACTTCTCCAGTCGATTTCATTTCAGGCCCTAAGTAAGTATCGACTTTCTGCAATTTAGTAAAAGAAAAGACGGGCGCTTTAACATGGACTTCTTTTGTTTCCTTATAAAGTCCGTTTTCATAACCAAGTGCCTTTAATTTCTCTCCCAAAATAGCTTTCGTCGCAATTTGTGCCATTGGAATTCCTGTCACCTTACTTAAGAATGGAACAGTCCGACTTGCTCGAGGATTGACTTCGATCACATAAACCTCATTTTCATGGATGACGAACTGGATATTCATCATCCCGACACAGTTCAAACCTAATGCTAAACGGATCGTGTAGTCTTCGATCGTTTTCTTGATTGATTCAGATAATGTTTGAGGTGGATACACAGCCATTGAATCCCCTGAATGGACACCGGCACGCTCAATATGTTCCATGATCCCTGGAATGAGTACTGTTTCACCGTCACAAATCGCATCCACTTCGCATTCGCCACCAAGCAAATAGCGGTCCACTAGTACTGGATGTTCTGGAGAAGCTTTCACAGCATGTTCCATGTAGTCTTCTAAATCTCGCTGATTTTCAACGATTTCCATCGCACGCCCGCCTAATACATAGCTTGGACGAACAAGTACTGGATAACCAATTCTCGAAGCGATAACCACGGCTTCTTCTTTACTTGTAGCAGTATCCCCTAAAGGTTGCGGAATATCCAACTCTTTCAGCGCTTGCTCGAATAAATCACGATTTTCCGCACGATCCAAGTCTTCAATCGTTGTCCCTAAGATTTTTACACCAGCAGTAGTCAAAGGTTCGGCTAAGTTGATTGCTGTCTGACCACCGAATTGAACGATTACTCCTATCGGCTGTTCTAGCTCGATCACATTCATCACATCTTCGAAGGTCAATGGCTCAAAATATAATTTATCCGAAATAGAAAAGTCAGTAGAAACTGTTTCCGGATTGCTGTTCATGATGATTGCCTCGTATCCTGCCTGCTGGATTGCTTTGACAGAATGCACAGTCGCATAGTCAAATTCAACTCCTTGTCCGATACGGATAGGACCAGATCCCAGTACTAGAACTGAGGGCTTTTCTGATCGTGAACTTTCATTTTCATATTCATAGGAACTATAAAAATAAGGTGTTTTTGATTCGAATTCCGCTGCACAAGTGTCAACCATTTTATATACAGGAATCAAGTCATTTTCTTTTCTCATCTGGCGAACGGCTTCTTCGCTTATTTCCCACAGCTCCGCCACTTTTTTGTCTGTAAAACCGTTTTGTTTCGCTGTTTTCAATATCCTGTCATCCAACGGCTGCTGTTTCAACTGCTGTTCAATTTCTACGATATGCAACAGTTTATCTAAAAAGAATAAATCGATTTTTGTCAAATCTGCCAATTCTTCTATGGTGTACCCTCGTCTAATAGCTTCAGCTACATAAAACAGGCGATCATCTTGTGCTCGAACCACTTTTTGGATTAGGTCATCGTCCGTGATGTCTGCCAACTCAGGAAGTTCGATATGGTGTGTACCGATTTCTAAAGAACGCACAGCTTTCAATAAAGACTCTTCGATATTCCGACCGATAGCCATCACTTCACCAGTTGCTTTCATCTGCGTACCTAAAAGCCGTTCTCCGTTTTCAAACTTATCAAACGGCCAGCGAGGAATTTTAGCTACAACATAATCTAATGCAGGTTCAAATTCTGCAAAAGTCGTTCCTGTTACAGGATTTTTCATTTCGTCTAATGTTAATCCAAGCGCTATTTTAGCAGCTAGCTTAGCGATCGGATAGCCAGTCGCCTTACTTGCTAACGCCGATGAACGAGAAACACGCGGATTGACTTCAATCACATAATAATTAAAGCTATGTGGATCAAGAGCAAGTTGGACGTTACAGCCTCCTTCGATCTTAAGTGCTCGAATAATCGAAAGAGAAGCATCACGAAGCATTTGATATTCATGGTCAGACAATGTCTGGCTAGGAGCAAACACGATAGAATCACCTGTATGGATACCCACTGGGTCAAAATTTTCCATGTTGCAGACAACGATTGCATTATCAGCCGAATCTCTCATCACTTCATATTCAATTTCTTTAAAACCCGCAATACTTCGTTCAATTAAACATTGGGTAGCTGGGGAAAGACTTAATCCATTTTCTGAGACTATTCGTAATTCTTCTTCATTTTCACACATGCCTCCACCAGTCCCGCCTAAAGTAAAGGCTGGACGAACGATGACGGGGTAGCCGATTTTATTTGCAAACGCTACAGCTTCTTCTACTGTATTGACGATTTCAGACTCGGGGATTGGCTGATTCAATTCTTTCATCAACTGTTTGAATAAATCACGGTCTTCTGCTTGATCGATCGCAGAAAGCTTCGTTCCTAGAAGTTCTATGTTCAATTCTTCTAAAATACCTGATGCTGCCAGCTCCATTGCCATATTGAGGCCTGTCTGTCCGCCTAAAGTTGGAAGGAGAGCATCTGGACGCTCTTTTCGAAGAATCCTTGATACAAATTCAAGTGTGATCGGTTCGATATATACTTGATCTGCCACTTCTTTGTCCGTCATGATCGTCGCAGGATTAGAATTTACTAAAACCACTTCATATCCCTCTTCTTTTAAAGCAAGGCAAGCTTGTGTTCCTGCGTAGTCAAATTCTGCGGCTTGACCAATGATGATCGGACCAGATCCAATCACCATAATTTTCTTGATATCTGTACGTTTCGGCATCTGTTTACTGCTCCTTTCCTGCATCCATCATTTCCATAAATTCATCAAATAAATGTAGTGCATCGTGCGGACCAGGAGCAGCATCTGGATGAAACTGCACACTGAAAGCGGGATAATCTCTGTGTTTGACTCCTTCTACTGTTCCGTCATTTACTTCTACATGGGTTACGATGAGTTTTTCTGAATCAATCGTGGCTTCATCGACTGCATAGCCATGATTTTGAGAAGTAAAATCAATTCTTCCGGTCGCTACTTCTCGTACCGGGTGATTTAATCCTCGATGTCCGAATTTCATTTTATAGGTATCTGCACCGTTGGCTAAAGCAAATAACTGGTGACCAAGACAAATACCAAAAATCGGTACTTTTCCTTGGATTTTTTTGATCATTTCGATTGCTTCTGGCACATCTTTTGGATCACCAGGTCCATTCGTCAGCATGACTCCGTCTGGTGATAACGCTAAAATCGTCTCGGCATCTGTGTTATAGGGAAGTACTGTGAGGTTACAGTTTCTTTTACTCAATTCTCGTAAAATACTATGTTTCAAGCCGAAGTCAATGACGATAACTTTCCGTCCTGTTCCTGGACTTGGATAAGGTTTGTTAGTGGAGACTTGCTGCACTTGATTGGTTGCTAGAACGGTTGCTTTCAGCTGATCAAATGCATGTTCGAAGGAATCTCCAGCATCAACGATACTTGCTTTCATCGTTCCGACTTCACGGATTTTACGAGTAAGGGCGCGCGTATCGATACCTGATATTCCAGGAATCCCTTTTTGTTTCAAAAATGAATCTAGCGTCATTTGGTTTCGCCAGTTTGAAGCTACACGCGCGTGCTCTTTTACTACTACTCCTTTGCATGTTGGAGAAATCGATTCATAATCATCTCTATTTACCCCATAATTGCCCACCATAGGATAGGTAAATGTAATGATTTGACCGTTGAAACTTTGATCGGTGATGGTTTCTTGATAACCAGTCATACTTGTTGTAAAAACGATTTCTCCGAAGACATTTGCATCCGCGCCAAAAGCTTTTCCTTCGAAAACTGTTCCATCTTCTAATATAAGCAAACGTTCCATATTTTTATTCTCCCTTCTGCCACACAAGTTTTCCGTTGACAAAAGTCATTTGTGTTTCACCTTTTACTTTCCAGCCGATAAAAGGTGTATTTTCCCCTTTTGATAAAAAGTCTTCTTTATCGATCGTGCAAGTTTTTGTAATATCAAAAATTGCTACATCAGCGGGTGCGCCGACTGTCAGCGTTCCTGCATTCAAACCAAAAATCTCAGCCGGTTTAACTGCCAGCCAATTGATTACTTGTTCCAATGTGAATTGTCCAGTTTCTACAAAATGAGTGTAGATCAGTTGGAATGCTGTTTCGCTTCCTACTATGCCAAATGGCGATTTCATGAAGCTTTGGCTTTTTTCTTCTAATCCATGTGGGGCATGATCTGTAGCGATACAATCGATCGTGCCGTCAAGCAAACCTTCGATCAAGGCTTCCCTGTCCTTCCGTCCTCTTAGCGGTGGATTCATTTTCCAAAAGCCGAAATCTTCGGGAATATCTTCATCGATCAAAATAAGATGATGGGGCGAAACTTCCGCTGTTACGTGGATTCCTGCTTTTTTTGCGTCTCTGATTACTCGGACACTCTCTTTAGTAGATACGTGGCACACATGGTAATGAACACCAGTTGCTTCAGCTAGCAACAGATCTCTGGCGATTTGAGAAGACTCGGTTACACTTAAGATCCCGGGAAGACCCAGTTCTTCTGCCTTCTTGCCAGCATGCATAACACCGCCAAATAATAAAGATTCGTCTTCTGTATGGGCTACTAGTGCTTTATTGTTTTTCGCAGCTTCTTTCATAGCCAGATACATCGTTCCAGCCGTTTGGACACCTACACCGTCATTTGTGAAAGCAAAAGCACCTTCTTCAATCAGTGCTTCTTGATCAACTAATTTCTCACTTCGCAGATTTTCTGTGATTGGCGCATACTGTAATACCTTCACAACTGCATCTTTTCTAATGATGTCATATACTTGTTTCAGCTTTTCTGCCTTATCAGGTACAGGATTTAAATTCGGCATCGCGCATACAGTAGTAAAACCACCACGTGCAGCTGAGCGAGTTCCAGCTTCGATCGTCTCCTTGTATGTAAATCCTGGCTCTCTCAAATGGACATGGACGTCCACTAAACCAGGTGTGATCAATTGTCCCTTTGCATCAAACACTTCATCAAATTCGGCTTCTGAGAATCCTGTACCGATTGCTTTGATTCGCCCATCTTCTATCCAAATTTCTGCTGGTGTCGTCATATTTTTTCGTGTATTGATCTGACCGTTTTTAATGAGTGTTTTCATTTTTCCATCCTCCTATAATTACGCTTTTCCATTTAGCACTGCTTCTAAGATTGCCATTCTGACAAAGACACCATTGCTCATTTGTTGAACGATTCGTGACTGTAATCCTTCCACTAATGAATCAGCTAATTCCACATCGCGGTTAACTGGTGCTGGGTGCATAATGATTGCATGTTTTTGCAGCTTCTTCGCACGTTCAACTGTTAAACCATATTCCTGATGGTAGCCTTCTTTTGAGAAGCTTTCTTTTCCATCATGGCGTTCGTGTTGCACTCGAAGCATCATCATGACATCAACTTGATCTAGTAGTTCGTCCAATGGCATATAATGTCCGTATACTTCGAATTCATCGTCGTACCATTCTCTAGGACCTGAGAAGAATACTTGTGCACCTAAGCGTTTCAACATCTGCATATTGGATTTCGCTACCCGAGAGTGGGTGATGTCCCCTACAATGGCAACTTTCAGTCCTTCAAAGTGTCCAAATTCTTCATAAATGGTCATCAAATCAAGCAAGCATTGGGTTGGATGCTGTCCGCTTCCGTCTCCCCCATTAATAATCGAGCACTGGATGGTTTTGCTTTGTATCAGTTCGTCATAATAGTTTTCATCACCATGACGGATGACCGCTACATCTACACCTAATGCAGACATCGTCAGTACTGTATCGTATAACGTTTCTCCTTTTTGGACAGAGCTTGTACTTGCTTCAAATTCAATCACTTCAAGCCCTAGTTTTTTCTCCGCTACATCAAAACTTTTATGTGTGCGGGTACTATTTTCGAAAAAGAGGTTTGTAGCAAAGTACTGGCGCTTTTGCGGAGTCCAATTAGCCCCTTGCTTGAATTCTTGCCCTCTGCGAATCAAGCCCATAACTTCTTGGTCATTAAGTGCCTCAACGGTCAATAAATGCTTTAAACTGATACGTTCTGATTTGATGATCATAATGTTTCCTCCTTAGTTTTCTTCGCTTCGTGAAGTTTCTGGTAAGATAAGATTTAAAACGATGCCAAGTACAGTTGCTAACGCCATTGCCGACAATGTAAATGTGCCTACTTCAAAGACAAGTCCGCCAATTCCTACTACTAGTATAACTGAAGCAATCAACAGATTTTTCTTTTTGTCAAAATCGATTTTGTTCTCGATCAAAATCTTCATTCCGCTTGCTGCAATGACACCAAACAAGATAAAACTGATTCCTGAGATGACTGGTCCAGGGATACTTAAAATCAAAGCGCTTAATTTTCCTACGAATCCCAAAACGACTGCAAAAACTGCAGCTCCCCCAATCACAAACACGCTATGGACGCGTGTGATAGCCAGAACACCAATGTTTTCGCCGTAACTTGTTACAGGAGGTCCACCAACGAAGGCTGCTACGATTTGTGCTAAGCCATCACCTGTCAACGTCTTATGAAGACCCGGTTCTTCAAAGAAATTACGTTTAGTTAGTTTATTCAATACCATAAGATGGCCGATATGCTCTGTCATCGTCACAAAAGCGATGGGCGCCATTGTTGTGATTGCTCCAAGATATAGCTTTGGTTCATATTGTAAAAATGGAATCTCAAAGTTAGGAACAGCAAACCAGGCAGCGTCTACGATTGGCTTAGTATCCACGATTCCAAACAGCAAGGCTACGATGTACCCGCTAATAATACCTAGTAAAATCGGAATCAATCCGAGAAAACCTCTTAGCCACATGTTGAAGAAGATGGTCAATCCTAATGTGATCAGTGCTACGGCAATATACTTGAAATCATATGTGCCTTGATTATACATAGCATTTGTTGCTGCATTTGCCGCAAGTCCCAACCCGATAACCATGATGACTGGGCCGACGACGATCGGAGGCAAGATTTTATCTAGCCATGCTGAACCGATCTTTTTGATGATCAGCGCAACAATCAAGTAGACTAATCCAGTTGTGACTGCTCCTTGTGCAATCGCTGGATAACCATCTGTTTTCATCAAAAGCTGCATCGCTGCAATGAAAGCGAAGCTGCTTCCTAAGTACGCAGGTATCTTTCCTTTAGTAGTAAATAAGTACACCAATGTACCTAGTCCTGAACTGACTAGTGCGATACCTGGATCGATCCCTACTAAGATAGGTACTAACACGGTTGCTCCGAACATCGTGAACAAGTGTTGTAAACTTAATCCAACCCAATGTCCTGGGGTTGGGCGATCGTGGATATCTAACACCACGTCATCATTATGAAATCCTTTTTTCTCCGACATGTTTCTCTCTCCTCTAATCTTCCTCTTTCAAAATCATGATGCGATCTTGTCCATCAAGCTCTTGCATCTCTACTAAAATCTCTTCCGCCCGAGATGTTGGAATGTTCTTCCCAACATAATCTGCACGGATTGGCAATTCTCGATGCCCACGATCTACTAGAACTGCTAATGAAATTTTTCTTGGTCTGCCAAAATCCATTACTGCGTCCATTGCCGCTCGAATCGTTCGTCCTGTATACAAAACATCATCAATCAAAATAACTTCTTTTCCTTCTAAGGAAACTGGGATGTCAGAAGAATGAAGTTCCGGTTCTTCTGGATTTTCTTTTTTGTCATCTCGGTATAAAGTGATATCTAGTTCTCCTACAGGAATATCGATATCTTCTAGCTGCTTCAGACGTTCAGCGATTCTTGATGCAATGTAGATTCCTCGTGTTTTGATACCTACCAATACGATATCTTGGATACTATGGTTTCTCTCGATAATCTCATAAGTAATTCGAGTCAATGCTCGCTTCATCGTTACCTGATCTACTACTTCTTTTGCTTGCATTTTCATTCCCCCTACTTTTTTGCATAAAAAAACTCCTGCCCTAAAAGGACAGGAGGGATGTTTAGACTGAGCGTATACTGATACACTGATAGCTATACTATGTCAATGAGCAATTTACTTTATGGCGCACCATACGTATCCTTGCTCCCACCCTTCTTAGCCTCACGGGACTAAACTTAAAGGAATTCTATTAAGTTTTATGCTTTCGTTGTTAATTACTATACCGTTATCTAAATTAAAATGCAATGTTTTTTCTTAATTTTTCTAAAGTTTTTTCAAAAACTTCTGGAAGAGGTGCTTCAAAGATCATCTTTTCGTTTGTAGTCGGGTGCGTAAAACCTAACATTTGCGCATGGAGAAACTGACCATTGCCTTTCAAAGTTTTCTTCGGTCCGTATACTGGATCTCCAGCTAACGGATAACCGATATACTTCATATGCACGCGGATCTGATGTGTTCTTCCAGTTTCCAGTTTTAATTCAACTAGAGTAAATCCTTCAAAACGTTCCAATACAGTAAAATGCGTGACAGCTGGCTTTCCATCTTCTCTTATCGCCTGCATTTTTCGGTTTTCTTTCGAACGGCCGATTGGCGCATTGATCGTGCCTTTTTCGTGAGGAATCTCTCCATGGACTAAAGCAACATATTTACGTAAAGAAGTCTTATCTTTTAATTGCTTAGCTAATGATTCATGTGCCTGGTCATTTTTGGCAACCATCAGCAAACCTGAAGTATCTTTGTCGATTCGGTGGACGATACCCGGTCGGATAACTCCGTTGATCGTAGAAAGATCCTTGACATGATACATCAGCGCATTGACCATTGTACCATGCGTATGACCTGCTGAAGGATGAACGACCATTCCTTGGGGTTTATTGATTACCGCGACATCTTCATCTTCGTAAACAATGGTCAACGGGATGTTCTCTGGGACAACATCTAATGTTTCTGGTTCAGGGATCAAGACAGTGATCTCGTCTCCTTGTTTTACTTTGTAATTTGCTTTGACTGGTTCTCCATTGACAGAAACCGCACGTTCTTTCAGCCACAATTGAATTTGCGAACGGCTGTAATTACTGAATAGATTAGTCAATACTTTATCGATCCTACCAGATTCATGATAAATCGTTGTTTTAAGTTCTGTCATTTTTTTCTTTGATCCTTTTCATCTAAAATAATATAAATTAATATACAGATCACTCCGCATACAAGTGTCACATCTGCTACATTGAAAATTGGAAAGTTCATAAAGTCTGTTTGAAACATATCTACTACATAGCCAAGTCGGAGACGATCAATAAAGTTACCTATCGCACCAGCTAGAATCAGGCTCAATCCAATCATGAACCAGCGATTACCTTTTTCACGATTTTTAATCATCAATGTGAGAATCACAACGACTGCAATGAGTGTCACTATAGTAAAGAACCACATCTTCCCTTCTAGCATACTCCATGCGGCTCCAGTGTTTCGAATATGATTCAGTGACAATATACCTGGTATAAGACTTTTCGTCTCTCCAAGCGCTAAATTATCAGTGATCCACCATTTGACCAGCTGATCCACTCCCACTAGCAGAGCGCTGAATATCCAATAAATAATTAACAAAAAATCAATCCTTTTCTATTTGTTTATAAATATCGCGAGGTCGTATGATCCCAAGCAGATTACCATCTTTAGTGATAAGTACGGCTTCCAAAGTTCCTTGCTCACGAAACATCGCTTCAACCTCGTAAATATGTGTTTTAGCTGGAACAAAATGATAATTTGTGTACTTCCCATTTTGGATAATCAAATCCAATGCTCGTTTATTTGTTAAATCAACAGGACCTTTTTGGCTTTCTTTTGCTAGCCAAAATCCGATATTCCGTAAAGTAATCAATGCTACAAATTTTCCTTTATTATATAACGGAAACTGTGAATACCTTTTTTCTGCTACTATCTTTAACAGTTCAAGTAGCGGAAGATCTTGCTCAAAACCGGTTACACGTTTTGCAAATCGAGGTAGTACGGTTTCTGGGCGTATCAGTTCTTGTTCGATCAGCTGGATTCGCTTGACTGTCCAATCATTTGGTTCTGCAATGACAAAATCGACGGCGATTCGGTCATGGACGATTGCATTCCTTAACTGAGCAAGCTGTAAAAGATCATCTTCATATTTTCTGATCATCAATTGTTTTCTTTGAGCTAGGCGTCTGACAAGTTCGGTAAATCCCATGTTTCGTGCATTTCCCATCTCGTCTCTCATCCATTTTTCGATTCGATTGAAACTGATTAAAAAAAGATCAGAGTTTGCCATAATTTTCCTCCTTGATCAAATATGCCCGGTTTTTTATATAGAAAAAGAACGCAAACATCACGACAACTGCAAAAAAACTGAAAAATAGATTTTGTAGGAAAACGGCCCCCAACCCAGTTGCCAGAAATAAGAACGGGTAGATTTGAAGAATCAAACTATTCATTGTGATCACATAAACAGGCTTTGCTTCTTTCACTGTATAAACGGGGCTTTTTAGCCAATAAAAGGTGACCTGCATCGTAAAGGGAACTTCCAGATCAAGCGTTATCTTTTGTTCATGATTGAGAAAACTGCGTTTTTCATTATTGATTCTTAATTGAATCGAGCTGCCCATACCGTAAAAACCGGTTTTTCTTATAAATGTCGTTTTCATCGTACCCTCCTATTATGCTTTAGTATAGCTCAAAATACAATAAAGAAAAAGAATGATCCTAGTGCAAACACAATTAATCTCTTGACACCTTCAAAAAAAGAAGCTGTAGTCAAAATACAGCTCCTCTTATGTTTAATGAAAGTCATTTAGTATACGGTAGATTATAATCAAGCTTAAAACAAACCAAATACTTCTCCGTCGTTTGTCACGTCCATATTTAATGCAGCAGGTTTTTTAGGCAAACCAGGCATCGTCATAACATCCCCAGTTAAGGCTACTAAAAATCCTGCCCCTACTTTTGGGATGATTTCTCGGATGGTGATGGTGAAATCTTCAGGTGCGCCTAGCAATGAAGGATCATCAGAGAATGAATATTGGGTTTTCGCCATACAAATCGGCAAATTATCCCATCCATTTTTCGTAAATTCTTCTATTTGTTTTTGCGCCTTTTTACTAAAAACAACACCATTTCCTCCGTAGATTTTCTTGACGATTGTTTCAGTCTTTTCTTGTATCGTTTCTTCTAGGAGATACAATGGCTTGTAATCAGCTTCTTTTCTATCAATCAATCGTACCACAGCTTCTGCTAAATCAACGCCACCTTCTGCTCCATTTGCCCATATACTTGCTCTTTTAGCAAGGATTCCCTGATCTTCGCACAAGTGCTCCAGCAGTGTAAGTTCACTATCTGTATCTGTTACGAATTCATTGATTGCAACGATCACAGGGAGTTGGTATTGTTCCATGTTACGTATATGACGTTTTAAATTTGCAAAACCTATTTTCAAAGCGTCAAGATTCTCATTTTTAAGTTCATCTTTTTTCATTCCGCCATGCATTTTCAATGCGCGGATTGTTGCGACGATCACCACTGCATCCGGCGCTTTTTTCAAGTTAGGTACTTTGATATCTAAAAATTTCTCTCCGCCAAGATCTGCACCAAATCCTGCCTCTGTGACAACGTAATCTGCTAATCTCAATGCTGTCTTGGTAGCTAAAATACTATTGCAGCCATGGGCGATATTGGCAAACGGTCCCCCGTGGACAAAAGCTGGTGTTCCGTAAATTGTTTGTACAAGATTCGGTTTGATGGCATCTTTCAGCAGTAATGCCAGAGCGCCTTCTGCTTTCAAGTCTCCAGCAGTCACAGGCTGACGGTCAAATGTATAGCCGACAACGATTCTTGCAAGACGAGCCTTTAAATCTTCGAGGTCTGCCGCAAGACACAAGATAGCCATGATTTCGCTAGCAACTGTGATATCAAACCCATCTTCTCTTGGGACACCTTGGATTGGCCCACCCAAGCCAACGATTACTTTACGCAGTTCACGATCATTGAGATCAACTACCCGTTTCCAAATCACTCGGCGAGCATCGATGTTCAATTCATTTCCTTGATGAATATGATTATCTAAAAGAGCAGATAATGCATTATTAGCTGTTGTGATAGCATGCATGTCACCAGTAAAATGCAAGTTGATATCTTCCATAGGCAATACCTGTGCATATCCTCCGCCTGCAGCACCACCTTTGATTCCCATCACAGGACCAAGTGAGGGTTCTCGCAATGCAATAACAGATTTTTTATTGATTTTATTGAGCGCGTCTCCTAACCCTACAGTGATTGTTGACTTTCCTTCGCCAGCTGGTGTTGGATTGATGGAAGTAACTAAGATCAAATGCCCTTCAGCGTTATCCTTTGAGCGATTGATTCCAGAAAAATTGATTTTCGCCTTATATTTCCCATACAGTTCCAAATCGTCTTCCTTAAGATCTAATTTACTAGCTACTTCAATAATCGGTTCTAGATCTGTTTCTTGTGAAATTTGCAGATCACTCTTCATTTGATTACCCCTTTTCACGAACTTTATTTAAAAAAATACCTTCTTTGTTAAGATATGCCAATTATACCTTGTTTTATTCAGAAAAAAAACATTAAATTACGGGTTTTTAATTTATTTGACGTACTTATAAATACTCTTTATAATGAAGGCTATGATCAGACTTTAGAAAGGTCGTGAGTGCTTTGACCACAGGAATTGTAAAATGGTTTGACAACAAAAAAGGATACGGCTTTATCAGTTATGATGACACAGAAGAAATTTTTGTACATTTTACTGCGATTGAAGAAGAGGGATTCAAAACTTTGGAAGAAAATCAAGTGGTCGAATTTGAGATCATCGAGGGGAATCGAGGAACACAAGCTGCCCATGTCAAGAAAGGCAGTGTTCACACTTCCGAATCCAGTATACATTGATTTAGATAATCAAATAGAGTGAGACGCTTAACGGGTTGATCCGTACGTCTCACTCTTTTCTTTTCCTACAAAGATTCATTTCTTCAGGGCCTATTTTTTAAAATTAACTTTTTCTATTTTTCGTATATGGGGTATTATTTCTTTGCTGTTGAGAAGATGGTCCTACTTTAGGCCCACTTTTTTCAAGATGATCAAAAAGAACCACTTGATCTTTTTTTCGCATCATAAAAACAGATGGGGCTTTCTCATTTTGCAATGTCATTTGTACTCCTGTATTAGTCGGTGTCAAAGATCGAATCTGTCCGACAGTTATTTCCCGGTCTTTCCAAAAAGCAGCATAGCGTATGATGACCGAGTTGGATTTTAAAATAAAAGAACGCCGCCATCCTAGAAATAGAAAAACAAGAAAAACACCTAAAACAATATTGCTTTTCCAATACGGACCTGTGTTTTCTAAAGAAAGAATCAGACTAAAAAACAGAATGATCAAGGTCAATGACCAATAGATGATCGTATGTGCCAATTCAGGCTGCCATCGAATATTTTTTTTCATTCTCTAACCTCTCACCGATTCAGTAATGATATAATCTTACCATAACATTAATTTGAACAAAAAGGAGAATCTCTTTTTATGTTAAAAGTATACATTGATGCCTCTACAAAAGGCAACCCTGGACCTAGCGGAGGAGGGATCTTGATTGTCTATCAAGGTAAACAAGAACAGCTATCTATTCCCCTTTCTGTAGGGACAAACCATCAAGCAGAGTTCGAAGTCTTTTTAAAAACTTTAGAATTTCTAAAGAATAAGGGTTTACAGAATGAAACGATTTTCTGTTTTTCAGACAGCAAAACACTGGTTTCTACAGTCGATAAAAACACAACGAAAAACGAGCTTTTCCTTCCCTATCTCCAAAAAATCAAAGAACTTCTGCCCGACTTTTCCTTGTTAATCCTACAATGGTTGCCCGAAAACAAAAACAAAGGGGCAGATAACCTCGCACGACAAGCCCTACAAAAACAATTAAAAGAAAAATAGACTCTTCGAAGAAAAAACTTTAAAGAGTCTTTTTAGTGTCTTGTCTTTAATACAAAAGATAATTGTGATCAAAAGTGATTTCCAAATGATAATCTCCGATTTTTTCTTCTATTTGAATACGTAAAATTCTTTCGAGTTCTGTATCATCAAATTGGAATTTTTCAGGAACAACTACGTCAAACTGCAATGTTTTCCCTTGATGGATGACTCTAAAATCATGTATATCGAGCCCTCTACCTGTTTCAAAAAGAATTTGCTTTAATTGATGCAAGATATTATAGTATTTTTCGTTATCAACAGGCATTGGGTCCAAGTGACAGACAAGTTCTACGTCTAAAGACTTTTTGAAGTCTTTTTCTATCAGGTCAATAATCTTATGTGCTTCATTCAAATTCATTGATTCATCTACTTCGATGTGGACTGATGCAAAGCGTTTATTGGGTCCATAGTTATGCACCAGCAAATCATGATAGCCAAGTATATCGTCGCAGGCATTCAAGTGTTCTTCCATTTCTTCAATCTCTGCTGACGTTGGGCGACTACCTAATAGCTCATATACAAAATTCCGAAGCATCGTTAAACCACTATAAAGGATATATAATGCTAAAGCAAAACCGATATATCCATCGATACGCCATCCAGTTACCCATTCGATTGCTGCTGAAAGCAATACAGCCAGTGTAGTAAAGACATCATTATAACTATCTGTTGCTGTAGCTCTCAATGTTTCAGAATCAATGGATCGTGCAATAACCTGGTACATTTTTCCTTGTGCAAATTTCAAAAAGATGGAAATGATCAGGACAAAAAAGACGATGGGTGCTAAAGAGACATTTTCTGGATGGATGATTTTTTCAACGGATGACTCTAAAAATTGAAATCCTACATAAGTAATGATGATCGAAACAAATAACCCACTGATATATTCGAAACGTTCATGTCCATAAGGATGTTCCTGATCCGCTGGCTTTGCAGCAATTTTAAATCCAATCAAAGTCAATATAGATGAAGCAGTGTCTGATAGACTATTCACTGCATCAGCCATAATGGAGACACTCCCTGAAAAAAGTCCGATCATTAGCTTAGAGACAAACAAGATTAGATTCGTAACCAATCCTAATATGCCAGCTAGTACTCCTTTTTTTGTCCGCTGTTGCGGTATTTGTTTCTTTTTTTCTTCTTGTTTCTTAACCAAGTTTTTTACCCCTTCTTGTTTGCTTGTTGCTCAGGTAAAAAGATGGAGAGGACAATTCTTTTCCTCTCCTCTCTTCCTTTTTCCATCTATCATGCGTCCTACTATTCATTCAAAGATGGCCGTTATTCTGGTTTTAATGGCGTTGCTGCAAATAACGCTTTTGCTAGTAATGGTGTTATGATTCCCGCTCCTATTGCTTCAGGTATCCCATTGATTGCTGCAACTCCTGCTAAGGTTTTAAATAAAAGAGCAGAATCTACACCATAGGCATCTGCCGTTGCACCTGTATAAAATAATCCCATGAATCCTAACACTAAGACTGTATTGACCAATGAACATAATACCCCTGCAAAGACCGAGCTGATCGTTATTGATTTATTTTTTTGATAAATCCAGTGGAAAACCAAACCAGCTACTAAGCCAACAAGCACTCTGGGAACTACCGAAATAATCGGGTTCGTGAATACCAATGTATCAAATGGCGTTGTCGGCATGGCGTAGGCACGGACAATTGTAGCAATTCCCCAAAACAGGCCAATTACCATCCCATCTTTTGGACCCAATACTACTGCGGCAATAATTACTGTAATATGAATAATCGTTAAACTAATGAACCCTAATGGAATAAAGCCAAGCCAAGGTACCATAGCTTGTACGATGATGATTGCTAATAAGATAGCACGTAAGACTAGTCGAAAGGTTTTATTTCTGCTATTCATTTTTTTCACCCCTTTTATTTATACTAATCGTAAAAATTTCTGTCACTTTCGTCAACTAAAGACCATCCGAAATCGACCATTTGATTAGATGCGCTCTTCTATTCCATCGAAAAAAGTATGAGGGCAAGACTATTTGTCTTCGCCCCCATGATCGTGTTTCGTTCAATGATTGAACAGTTGTTTTTTTCTATCAAACATAAACGGTCTATTGTTGCGCAAGCCATTCTTTCGCAGCTTTAAGTGCATCTGGAATACCAGCAGGATTTTTCCCACCAGCTTGTGCCATATCTGGACGTCCACCACCGCCACCGCCTACTTTCGGTGCGATTGCTTTAATCAAGTCGCCAGCTTTTAGTCCAGCTTCATTTGATTCTTTCGTCATTGCCGCTAGCAGACTGACTTTTCCTTCTTGTTCGTTTGCTAAAACAAGAATGTCTGAAATATTTTTTTGTTTCCATTGGTCAGCTAATTGACGCAGCTGATTCATGTCTTTCACTTTTACTTGTGCTGCAATGATTGTTTTTCCATTGATCCTTTCTGGATTCTTGAATACATCACCGGCTTGTTGATTCGCTAACTTGCTAGCTAATTGTTCATTTTCCTTTTGTAGCTCTCTTACTTGCTGTTGCAATTGTTCCGCTTTTGAAACAACTTCCTTCAATTGAGGTGATTTAACAATTGTTGCTACTTGTTTTAGTTGTTTTTCTTCTTCTTCAAGTAGTTCATACGCTTCTTTGCTTGTTACAGCCTCGATTCGTCGCACGCCTGCACCAATTCCTGATTCAGAAACGATTTTGAAGATTCCGATGTTTTCTGTGTTTGCTACATGTGTGCCTCCGCACAGTTCGATTGACCAACCGCCAATATTGACTACGCGAACGTCATGTCCGTATTTTTCACCAAACAAAGCCATTGCACCCATATTTTTGGCTGTATCGATATCTGTTTCAATTGTTTCAACTGGGATAGCTTCCCAGATTTTTTCGTTGACGATTCTTTCCATTTCAGCTAATTCATCTGAAGTGATTTGACCAAAATGGGTAAAGTCGAATCGTAAATGTCCAGGAGCGACTAAAGAACCAGCTTGATTTGCATGCTCGCCAAGTACTTCTTTCAATGCTTTGTGCAGTAAATGGGTTGCTGTATGGTTTTTGATGATACGGTTGCGCATCGATTGATCGATCAATAGATGATAAGTTTGTCCTTCGCTCATTGGTGCTTTTACTTCTACTGTGTGCATAAATTGACCATTAGGCGCTTTTTGAACATCTGTAACAACTGCAACGATTTCTCCTGCTTCATCCATGATCCAACCTTGGTCTGCTACTTGGCCACCCATTTCTGCATAAAAAGGTGTTTGGTCAAAGATCATTTGAGCTTCACCTTCTGCGATTTCATTCAGAAGAGATTCGCCTTTTACGATGACCAATAATTGACTATCTGATTCTTGCTCCGTGTATCCGATGAATTTACTTTCTACTTTGATATCTGTCAATAAAGCAGATTGTACACCCATTGATTTTTCTGTACTACGGGCAGAGCGAGCACGTTCACGTTGTGCGTCCATTTCTTTTTCAAAACCAGCATGATCAACTTTCAGTCCTTCATCTTCTGCCACTTCTTCCGTTAATTCTACTGGGAAGCCATATGTGTCGTATAATTTGAAGATGTCTTTTCCTGATAGAGTCGTACCGTTTTCGTTTTTCACTTCTTGGATCACTTGATTCAAGATTTCCAATCCTTCATTGATTGTTTCATTGAAACGTTCTTCTTCTGTACGGATAACTTTTTCAATAAATTCTTTTTGTTGAAGTACTTCAGGATAATAACTTACCATGATTTCCCCAACGACAGGGACTAAACGATATAAGAATGCTTGTTCAATACCTAATTTTTTCCCATGCATGACCGCGCGACGAAGCAAACGGCGTAAGACATACCCTCTTCCTTCATTCGATGGTAATGCACCATCGCCAATAGCAAATGAAAGGGCCCGAATATGATCTGCGATTACTTTGTAAGAGATATCTGTTACTGGGTTTTCACCATATTTTACTTGTTTGCTTAGCTTTTCTACGGCGTGGATAATAGGCATAAACAAATCTGTCTCAAAGTTCGTGGGCGCATCTTGAACGATTGAGACCATACGTTCCAATCCCATGCCCGTATCAATGTTTTTATGAGGAAGTGGTTCAAATGTATTATCAGGTTTATGGTTGAATTCTGAAAATACCAAGTTCCAGATTTCTAAATAACGTTCATTTTCTCCTCCTGGATAGTTTTCAGGATCATCTTCTGCTAAATCGTTATAAGCTTCTCCTCGGTCATAGAAAATTTCTGTATCTGGTCCACATGGGCCTGCACCGATATCCCAGAAGTTGTCTTCTACATCAATAATGTGATCTAACGGTAGACCGACTTCTTCATGCCAGATGCGTTTTGCTTCTGTATCTTTTGGATAAACTGTTACATAAAGTTTTTCTGGATCGAATGCCATCCATTTTGGATCAGTCAAAAATTCCCATGCCCAGTGGATGGCTTCATTTTTGAAATAGTCACCAATAGAAAAATTGCCCAGCATCTCAAACATCGTATGGTGACGTGCTGTTTTACCGACATTTTCGATATCATTTGTTCGAATAGACTTTTGGGCATTTGTGATTCTTGGATTTTCTGGTACAACTGAACCATCAAAATATTTTTTCAATGTTGCAACACCAGAGTTGATCCATAATAAGGTTGGATCGTTCACGGGGATCAAAGACGCACTAGGTTCAATTGTATGTCCTTTAGATTGGAAGAAATCAAGAAACATTTGTCGAACTTGTGCACTACTTAATTGTTTCATATCATTATTACCTGCTTTCTATAAATTAAATACAAAAAAACACCATTACAGCCAAGGACGAAAACTCGCGGTACCACCTTGATTGCAATGATGTGTAATCATTACCTCTTAAACTCGATAACGCTGAGCTGCGTCGGTATTTCTACCAAAATAGAAAAAGGGAGCAATTTGATTAGTGACTATTCTTTTTTCAGCCAAGAAAGAATTTTCTGTGAGTCTTAAAAAAACAAATCATGTCCTTTTCGTACTTTAATAAGTATACGCATTCTGTCAATCACTGTCAATATCTCAATTACCTATTTTTATTTCCTTTTGGTCATATTCCATATTTTTTGGTACGATAAGGATAAAGAAATCAATACATCTCTGTTATTCATGATAAGGAGGAATATGATGAAAAAAATAGTTGGCGCAGATGAATGGATCCGCGCAGCTAGCTGCTTTTTGAGATATCAAGTTTTTGTATTAGAACAAGGAATTCCTGCAGAACTAGAATTCGACGGAAAAGATATCCCGCAACAAAACTATTATCTATTTCTTGATAAAAAAAGACCAGTAGCCACATTGCGTTATGAAAAGAAAACACCTACTTGCTTCAAGCCAGAACGCTTTTGCGTAGCAAAAGAATACCGAGGAAAAGGGTTAGGCGGTCAGTTGCTTGAAGCTGCAGAAAAACGGGCGATGTCAGAAGGTTGTCAGACTAGTTATGTAGTAGCTGAAATGACGGCTGTAGATTTTTATGAAAAACAAGGGTATCATACTTGCACGAAACCTTTTATTGAAGATGAAGTACTTTGTATCGGAATGGAAAAAAGTCTCGCTTAAAAACAAGAGACTGTGACAAAAGGCGTGTCACAATCTCTTGTTTTTTATTTATGCGAATTTTTCTTATTTTTACGAGCAATACGACTTTGCTGTCTGCGTTCGATTTTGCGTTCTTTTTTATTTTTTTCTGCAATTGCCCAATCGATTTTTTTCTTATAACCAGGCTTGATCTTTTTCTTTTTCTTCTTCACAAGTCCAATCAGAGTTGGGTCTAATACATCCTTTGATTTTTCTCGTTTGGTACGTCTATTACGATCATATGTTTTAACGATTTCACCATTTTTGATTTCTTTCGGTTCAAATGAGACGCCTAATTTCTCGATCGCATCAATGGCTTGTTCATCGTTTGGTGAATACAACGTAATGGCCGTTCCTTTTAAACCATTACGTCCAGTACGTCCGACACGATGGATAAAGAAGTCCAGATCTTCCGGGATTTCTGCATTGATAACATGAGAAACACCTTCGATATCGATTCCTCTAGCAGCTAAATCAGTCGCTACAACATATTGATACTCCAGATTCTGTACTTGTCGCATCACTCGTTTTCTCTCTCTTGGTGTGATGTCCCCGTGAATCTTTGCTACTTTCAATCCTTGGTTTTTCAAATAATCAGCAATTTCATCCACATGCTGTTTTGTATTGGCAAATACGATTGCTAAATAAGGATGACCAATCGTCAGCAGTTGATAAATCATTTGATTCTCATCTTTACCTTTTGTTGAGATCAGCCAATTTTCGATATCTTCAGAAATAACTGCTTTCGGCTTGATTTCTTCAATGATTGGATTCTCCATATATTTTCGCAAGAATGGACGCAGTTTTTCTGGAATAGTGGCAGAAAAGACTAAGAACTGCAATTTTTCTGGTAACCGACTTGCAATTTGGTCTACTTCATTTAAAAAACCCATATCCAATGTCATATCCGCTTCATCAACAACAAATGCAAATGCTGTGTGAATCTTCAACGCTTGTTCATTCATCATGTCTAATATTCTACCTGGCGTGCCTACTACGACCTGTGGCTGCTGATGGTGCAGACGGTTTAACTGACGCTGTTTGTCTGTCCCCCCGACAAAATTCGAAACACGGATCTCCGGTGTAGAAAATTTAGCGATTTGTGTAGCTGCTTCATAAATTTGTGCAGCCAGTTCTCTACTTGGAGCTGTAATAACAACTTGTACTTCCTCTTTATCTGCATTGATTTTTTCAAACAACGGCAACAAAAACGTATGTGTTTTTCCTGTACCAGTTTGAGATTGCCCAATGATATTTTTTCCTTTTGCAATTAAAGGAATCAAACGTTCCTGGACCTCTGTGGGCTGTTTGAAGCCCTTTGCGGCTAACGCTTCATTGATAAATGGTTTGAAGCGAAATATATCAAAATTATTCATTCGTGCACCTCTTCTCTTTAAATTATCACGACTTTGGCATTATAACATAGACAAAGTATTTTTGCTCAGCTAATTTCGAGAATCATCATCCTTTGTTTGAGTAATCGTGCTAACGGTATATGTGTGACTAGCTTTTTCATAAAACAGAATCCGTTTTTTTCTCAAAAATGATAGCAAGATATTTAAAATAAAAATACCTTGCAGTAGCAAGACACCGAGAGAAATGAATACTGCACTCATCTGCAACACCGTATTCGTTGTCGAATTCATGATTTGCTGAAGCAACTGCCCCAACCAGCTTAAACCATAAAAAAGAAAATATAGATACCCATAGCGGATGATCAATGCTTTCAAAGAAATTCGCTCGCGGTCTTGCTCCACCAAGCGGATGCGTACAACTTTTTTCCCAAGTGTCCATCCATTGGTTATAAACGGTACAATCATAAAGTATAGCCCTACTTCCAATAAAAGCCACCAGATATGAGAAGTAACTGTCCCTGAATCGAACGCAAGTTTAAAGAAAATCGCTGCGATAAAATTGACAATAGATAAAAATGTCCAGTCGATCAAATAAGCGACCAAACGTCGTGTCAACGAGACAGTTTTTCCTTTTTCATAAGAAAGTTCATCCATCCGTCTTCTCGTAGGAAGCATAAATGTAAATAACGGCGTAGCAACAAAACCAATGATTCCACCCAATGTATTTGTCACTAAATCATTCACATCAAATAAGCGGTATGGTCTTGGGTAGATAAAATAAAGGCCACTTAGCTGCGTCAGCTCAAAAAATAGTGATAGACAGAAACTAGCAATCATCGTTTTCATAAAGGAAAGCCGGAAATAATATCTTAAATAAATGCCAAATGGTATGAGTAATAAAACATTAAAAGCTGGTTCCAAAAACACACTCTGCTTCATCGCCGGCAGATAGGTACTAGGTTCAGATAATACCAATACCGTGTTGTCTCTGAAATGTTGCCATGAAGCAAATAAATGCAGCTCCATCTTTGGTCCTGTCATTTGGGCAACCGTCTCCTTTGCCGGAAGTGGTAAGATTACCAGAAAGTATGCACACAATAAATAGAAAACAAAGGAATACAAAATAACTGCCCTTGTTACTAGAAATGTTCCATACTTTCGATATTCATAAATAAAAAAAACAGATGAAATCGCTAAGGCTAAAAATGGAAAAACAACCAGCGCAAAACGAATCGGTTCGATATAACTTGCCATGTGACTCCTCCTTGATTCTTTGTATCTCCCTTATCTTAGCAGTCCTTTGCTGTTTCAAGCAAGTAACGAGGCTATTATTTCTCATTTCTTTCAAAGTAAAGTAAGATAAACTCAAAGGGGGTGTCGAGATGCTGAATATGTACTTTGTTTTTGGCGTACCTATTTTTTTACTGTTCCTTTATGCAACAATTGCTTATGTAAGAAAAAGAACTACGATTCATTATTTAGGATTTATTCTCCTGATTATTTCAGGTTTCATGCTTGTCTTCAACCTTCAGACTTGGCAGCAAGCGCTTTTTGAAATGGATAAAATGACTCCACATGCTTTGTCTAAAATGATTGGCTACCCTGTCTATCTGATTTGGCTTCCCATTTTCATTTCTGGTTGCTTGGTTTTATTAAATATTTATCGCAGTGTACGCCGAATATTTCTCTTACGCAAAGCAAAATAACAGGCAGAAATCGGTTGAACCCGGTTTCTGCCTGTTTTCTCAATTCAAATGCATACCGATCCCTGGTCCTAGCGGTAGCTGGAATACATAATAGAGAATAAATAAAATGATCCATGTGATAGTTAGACTTACAGCATGTGGTAGCATTATGGAAATAATCGTTCCGACACCGGTTTTCTTTTGATATTTCGTGGCAAATGTAACGATCAAAGCAAAATACGGCATCAGTGGCGTGATAATATTGACAGGAGAATCAGCTACTCGATAAGCAGCCAAAACAGCTTCTGGAGCTACTCCCAACTGATAGAGTAATGGAACAAATATTGGGGTTAAAATAGCAAATTTTGGTATCGCTCCCACTAAAATAAAATCAAGAATAAGTGCTAGTGCTAAGAAACTAAGTAACAAGGCTAAGCTGCTCAAATTCATATCTTCAATAATTGTGGCTGAATTGACTGCCCAAACAGTACCTAAATTAGTAAAATTGAAATATGAAATGAATTGGCTAATGATTAACAATAAGAAAATCATCCCGCCTAAGTTGCTGAATACTTTAATAATCGGATTTACTACATCCAAACTGGATTTGACTTTTCCAACTGCCTTTCCAAAACATATCCCTGGAATCAAAAATGAAATCAAGATCAAAGCGATTAAACTATCCATAAAAGGTGTAGAACCAATCAATTCATCAGTTTCAGGATGGCGAAGTGGGGCACCACTTGGTATCGTAATCAACACGATAAATGCCAGTACCACTGTAAATCCCCAAAAAGCCCAATGTAAGCCTTTCGATTCATCGGTAATCTCATCGTTAGCAATCATTCCTTTTTCTTGGAAAGTTCCTAAGCGAGGTTCAATGAGTTTTTCGTTAATGATAGTGGAAACAATCACTACTAAGATGGTTGATGCAATCGAAAAATAAAAATTTGCCATTAAATCAACAGAATAGGATGGATTAATGATAAATGATATGTACTGCATCATTTAATATTTCGGTAAGCATTCCATCCACTGGCGTAATAACTAAGTTGACACCAAATCCTCCTGAAACACCTGCAAAGGCCGCAGATAAACCTGCTAAAGGATGCCGCCCGACTTTATAAAATACTGCTGCACCTAATGGAATCAATACTAGATACCCAGCATCAGAGGCAATACTCGACATTACGCCAAGAAGTACTAGTACCGCTGTCAGACTAGATTTTGGTACTACCTTTACCAGCTTTCGAATCATCGCACCGATTAAGCCAACCTCTTCTGCAAATCCTACAATCCTACGCCTGCCATCGCCACTAAAGTGACTCCAAGAGCCTGAAAGCTCATCAAATTTGAGACGATCGAAGTCAACATAAAACGGATCCCTTCACCACTCAACAAACTTTTTACATGTGTAGTAGTAAGCTCTAGTGCTCCTGTTTCAGCATTAATAGCATCAAACGTAACGTGTTGACCCATTAGATAAAAAATATGAGACAGTACTCCTACAATAACGATCAAAATTAAGAATATAATAGCTGGATGGGGCACCTTGTTCCCTAGTTTTTCTACTGTATCTAACACTTTATCTAATCTAGAATGTTTTTCTTTTGGCATCTATTCTCCTCCTTTTTCAAACCAGATGAAAGAAAAACAAGCTTTTTCTATCATCTGGTTCATTTTTATTTTTAGAAGCTTCTTTACTTCAAGGAAATTGCCGTCTTATTCTCTGCAATCTTTCAAACTTTCATGAATATTCTTTTTTACTGAAGGATACAAACGTTACGAGTGTGAAAATAGTTACGACTGATTGGTAACGTTTTTTCTATGAATACGTTTATTTAACCAAACGGTAGATTGCTTCAGCGTAAATAGCTGTTGCTTTCAAGATATCTTCTACGTACATATATTCATTTGGCTGATGCATTACATTTTCTCTACCAGGAAATAAACTACCGTACGCACATCCTTTTTCCAAGATTCGTCCATACGTACCTCCACCAATTGTTTGTTCATAACCTTTTTCCCCAGTATGTTTTTCGTAAACAGACAATAATGTTTGGATGAATGGATCATCTCCTGAAACATAATGCGGAGTCTTGATATCTCCAATTATCGAAATTGATACTGATTCATTTTGAAGGACAGTCAGCAAGGATTCTTGAATTTTTTCTTTTGTAATCCCTTTTGGATGACGAATATTAAGAATGATCTTTTTCTCTCCTTCTTGCTGATAAATGAATACATTAGCACTTGAAGTCACTTTTCCCATCACGTCACCTTCATAATCGACCATTAACCGATGCCCATTAAAGTCTTCATGCAGATAATTGGCAATGACAGAAAGATAAGCAGATCCTGAGCTGTCTAATGGATATTGATGCAAAAAGTCGGCGAGATAAGTTCCCGCATTGATACCAAATTTTGGTTCTTGGGCATGTGCAGCTTTTCCATACAGAACGAAGGATGCTTCTCCTTCCTTATATTCAAAAGTCCCTTTCAATTTTTTGTCATCTAGATATTTTGTATATCCAGCTTCTAAAGAAGATAACTTTTCCAAATCAGGAATTTCCAAGACGGCTATTGCCTCGCTTGGTACCATATTTGCACGCAAACCAGAAGAGAATCTTTTCAGTTGCATTTTGTCTGCCTTTTCTTCCTTCAAAGAAAAACTCAGCTCGAAAGATAAAATCCCTTTTTCACCATTAATGATTGGGAAATTGGCATCTGGCGAAAATCCAAATGCTGGCATTTCTTCTTTTTCCATATAATGATGGATACCTATCCACTCACTCTCTTCATCTGTTCCGAAAATGAATCGAATTTTTTTCGATGTTGATAATTGCAGTTCTTTGATAATTTTCATCCCATAATAGGCAGCAATACAAGGACCTTTGTCATCACTTGAACCTCTTGCGAACAATTTCCCTTCTTTGACGATTGGTTCGAACGGATCAGTTGCCCACCCTTCTCCTGGCGGTACGACATCTACATGTCCTAAGATACCAAGTGCTTCTGCTGTTTCTTCCCCATATTCTATATGTCCGGCTAGATTATCAATGTTTTTAACTCTGAAGCCATCTCTTTCCCCAAATGACAGTACTTTTTTCAATGCTAAAGCAGGACCAGCACCTAGTGGATATTCATCTGTCTGATGTTCGATATCCCTTACACTATTGATGCGTAGCAATTCACTTAAATCCTCTAGCAACATCTCTTTTCTCTTTTGTGCTTCTTGCAACCAGTTTATTTCCATAAGATCCTCCTTGGTAGAAATGACTTAATTTCTTAACGGGTATTTATGGTCAAAAGTTTGTTTCCAATGAATTTCAAATCATTTTTTGCTATCTACGTTTCAAATAAAGGTAAAACGGGACACCAGCAAGTGTCAATGCAATCCCCATCGAAGCTAAAAAAGTTTGAGTGATAAGTGTGCTTGATACAATAAAGGTTCCTCCAATGATTGCTACTAATGGGATAAACGGATACATTGGAACTTTATATGGTCGAATCAGATCAGGTTCTTTTTTACGAAGAAGGATGACACCAACAAAGACCATCGTATAAAAAATCCAAATGGCAAAGATCAGCATATCTGTTAGTGTATCAAAACCACCGACCATCATCATGCCAATAGCGATGACTAGCTCTAAGATACCCGCGGCTACAGGAACTTTAGTTTTATCATGAAGTTTAGCAAAAAGCTTGCTAAAAGGCAGGTTGTTTTCTTTTGCCATAACGTAAGGAAGACGCATTCCAGTAAGAGTATAGCCATTGATAGTTCCATAAACAGAAATCAAGATACCAACTGTGACTAGTCTTCCACCAAAGCCGCCAAAAATCATTTTTGCAACATCACTTGCCGCATTGCTGTTTCCTACGACTCCGTCGATAGACGCAGTTTTTAAGAAAACCGCATTTACTAATAAATAAACGATCATGATTCCGATGATTCCTAAAGAAATGGCTTTTGGCAAATCTTTCGCCGGCTTTTTCAATTCTCCCGAAATATTTCCTACGTGTATCCAACCGTCGTATGCGAACATCGTTGCTAGTAAGCCAGCTCCCAAAGCAGAGAAAAATGAAAGGTTTTCTCCTGCTTGGATCGGAAACAGTTGGAAGTCTACTCCTTCTTGTCTGAATAAACCAAAAATAACGATCACAAACAAAGGAATGAGTTTGCAGACAAGCGTAATCGACTGAAAAGCTCCTCCAGCTTTAGAACCTAAAAAATTGATCAGCATGATCGATACAGCAGCTGTAACAGCTACAGGAACAATCATCGACTGGGAAAGATCAAATAAATTGACGAACTGTGTACCGAAAATGATCGACAAGGCTGCTACATTTGCTGGAAAATAAATCACGACTTGAGCCCAGCCAAGTAAAAATGCTGCTGTATTTCCATAAATCCGTTCGATATATTTGATCATCCCGCCTGTTTCAGGAATAGCCGCAGCCAATTCAGCTCCTGTCAGTCCTGCACAAACAGAAATCACACCACCTAGAAACCAGGAAAACATATGCAAACTGACGGTACCTGTTACTTCTGCTACGCTTGCGGCTTTGAAAAACACCCCTGCACCGATCACTGTGCCCATAACAGTCGATAAAGCAGTGAAAAAACCCATCGTACGCTTCAATTCATTTTCCGTTTTTACTTCCTTTATTGGCGTGGCTTGATATTCTTCCATTACTTACCTCCTTACATACCATAGCCAAAAAGTATAGAAACCTTTTTGGCTATAGTTCTTGTTTTATACCGTCTCTGCTAATTTTTCTCTCAGTTTTTCCAACATATCCTTTGTCATTGCATCTAAATCGTATTTTGGTGAAAAGTCCCATTCCTCTTGCGCACAAGAAACATCTAGTGAGTTTGGCCAAGATTCTGCTATCGATTGACGCACAGGATCGACATCGTAATCCATTTCAAAATCTGGTATGATTTTTTGAATAGATGCTTTGATTTCTTCAGGCTCAAAAGACATTGCCGATATATTAAAGGCGTTTCGGTGAACTAGTCGATTAGGGTCTGCGTTCATGAGCTTTATAATGGCATCGATCGCATCTGGCATATACATCATATCCATTGATGTACCTTGATCAATAAAACTAGTGTACTTTCCTTCTTTGATTGCTGAATAATAAATATCGACTGCGTAGTCTGTCGTACCGCCTCCTGGCAAGGTCGCATAAGAAATCAATCCAGGGAAACGGACACCACGAGTATCTACGCCATATTTCACATAATAATAATCACATAGTAGTTCTCCAGCTACCTTCGTTACCCCGTACATGGTTGTAGGGCGCTGAAGAGTGTCTTGTGGGGTATGATCTTTTGGAGTATTTGGACCAAACGCGCCGATTGAACTTGGCGTAAAAAATTTCAGCTGGAATTCTCTAGCGACTTCCAATGCATTGACCAGCCCAGTCATGTTCAAATCCCATGCTAACTGTGGTTTTGCTTCTGCAACAGCTGACAAAAGAGCAGCCAAATGGATCAATGTGTCCACTTGATATTGTTCTGCTATGCTGCGCATTTTTTCGTAATCCATTACATCTAGGATCTCAAAGATATCGTTTTTCCCAATGACTTCAGGCATGCGTATATCTGTCGCAATGACATTTTCACTGCCTAGTTCTTGACGTAGCCGCGTGATCAACTCTGAACCAATTTGTCCTAAACATCCTGTCACCAATACTTTTTTCATGATGATCCTCCCTGATCTTTTTTTACTACTATCTTCAGATGATTAACAATATATGCGTGAACATGTTCTCTAATTTTAAATATGCGAAAAAAATAAATTAGTTAAATAATTTCCATTTCTTTTCCTATTTTTTGATAAATCGCTACTGCTTCATCAAGCATTTCCTTTGTATGTTCCGCAGTCGGCATATTTCTGATTCTACCTGTCCCCAGAGGAACAGTTGGATAAACGATTGGTTTAGCATAAATCCCATGTTCGATCAGTTTCTTAGAGAAAGTCTGAGTCACTTTTTCATCTCCTAAAATAACTGGAGTGATAGGTGTTTCAGACACACCGATGTTATAGCCGACTTTTTTCAATTCTTCTTTAAAATAATTAGCATTTTCCCAAACTTTTTCGACAAGTTCCGGATGTTCTTGCATCAAAAAGATCGAAGCCAACGCAGATGCAGCTGCTCCAGGAGTTAGCGAGGTAGAAAATAGAAATGGCCGGCTTCTGGCTTTCAACCAGTCAATCAGTGTTTTTGAACCAGCTACATAACCCCCAACAACACCTACAGCTTTCGATAACGTACCCATTTGCATATCAATTTTGTCGCTTAATCCAAAATGTTTGACGGTTCCTGCACCTTTTCCAGTTACACCTGAGCCGTGCGCATCATCTACATAGGTGATGAGTCCATATTTTTCGGCGATTGGGATGATTTCCGGCAATCGTGCAATGTCTCCATCCATGGAGAAAACCCCATCTGTGATATACATGATTTTTTTATATTTCTTACTTTCTACGGCTTCCTTTGCTTTATTCTCAAGGTCTTCCATATCTTGATGTTTGACTCGGATGATTGTTGCTCCGGATAAACGACATCCATCAATGATAGATGCATGGTTTAATTCATCCGATAAGATAGCATCTTCTTTTGTCATTACTGCAGAGATAGCGCCCATATTACAGTTGAATCCAGATTGAAAGGCGATTGCAGCTTCTGTCCCTTTGAATTCTGCGATTTTTTCTTCTAATTGTTGATGGATCTTCAGCGAGCCATTGATTGTTCGGACTGCACCTGCTCCTACGCCATAAGTTTCAGTTGCTTCAATACATGCTTTCTTCAATTCTTTGTGATTGGCAAACCCGAGATAATTGTTGGATGCCAGATTGATCATCTTTTTTCCGTCTACGATGATACAAGCACCATTTTCGCTTTCTAGTATATCGATCGTGTTGTACAATCCCTTTTCTTTCAGTTGCTCCAATTCTCTCTCCAAATACGTCATTAACTCTTTGGAAGACATGGTCTCCACCTCCATATTCATCTGTCTTGCAGAACATCCCAAACATATATCTTGTCATTCATCTACGAAGCAAGTATGCCACACGATTGGTAACGCTTACATTAATTATGAGAGTTATTTAACCATATTTTTTATTTACTGCATCTTTTTACTTTCCAAGAACTTGGATAGTATGAAAAGTTAACTTTTAAATAATGGTGGTATATTGATTTACCTAGAAAGAAAACACAACAAAACCATTGTTGGAAGCTAGCTAGATAAAATCTAGTATATTCTGAATTTTTAAACTATTTATCGCATAGACCAATAAAAAATAAAAAAATAAGCAAAAAGCTTTCATCTTTATTTATCAGCAATTTTTAATCTTATTATCTGATCATTTTTTCACAAAATATTTATATTGAATTTGAAAAAAGACTGTGATAAATGTCTTATCACAGTCCCTTCTTCCGAATAAACGGTGTTCTCCTGCCAACTCCTCGGTCACAATCTCCATCATTTTTTGTTATTTTTGATCCAATTTTCTGGTGTGAAAGATGGATCGTCAATAGACCACTCTAGAAAAAATTCTTCTAAAAATTCACGCATAAAGCCTTCTCTACGTTTGGCTTCTTTGTATCCGTAATCAGTGTTCATTTTATCAGGTAACAAGAACAGTTTTTCATAAAAATGATTGATCACTGTCGTGCCTTTTCGGTAATTTTTTTTATCCTTGAATGTTTGTGGATACAGTTCAGAATCAAAAATCGGGTGTCCGTGTCCTCCACCGAAATAAGCAGTTCGCAAAATGCCGATTGCTCCTAACGCTTCGATACGATCAGCATCTTGAACGATCTTCCCTTCCAAAGATAGTTCGACTGCTTCAGAGAGATTTTTAGAAAAGGACATATTTTCGATAATGGCAAAAATCATTGAAATCTGTTCCTCTGTGATTGGCAAAGAGCGAAGAAATACACGAAGCTGTTGCTTTGCTTCGTTCTCATCTTTAACGACTTTATCATCAATCGTATCATGCAAGTAAGCTGCTGCAAGCGTCACAAAACGGTCTGCCTGCGGTTCCGTATCCAAAATTCTCTCTGCTAGCTTGACGACTCTTTTGGTATGATCGCTTCCATGTCCCGTTTGATCATGTGCTAATTTTTCCATGCTATAATCAGCGATTACTTGTAATTTATCCATCCAGTCCACTTCTTTCTTAAGTAAATAGCTGAAAACATCTAATCGATTAGATGAATTCCAGCTATCTTTATAAATAGGTTTTATTTTACTTGATATACATTGAAATATAGCTCTCTCATGTAATCGATCAGATATTGCGGATTAAGTGGTTCATGCGTTGCATCCATAATCAATTGATTTGGCTTTCTAGATGCACCATATTGATGGATATGCTCTGACATCCAATTTTTGATTGGAGAGTAATCATCTGACGCTAGAACATTTTCCACATCTATTTCTTGCTGCAAAGAATGAAGTAATTGTGCCGCATACATGTACCCCAATGCATAAGATGGAAAATAACCAAAGCTTGCACCCGACCAATGAACGTCTTGTAGGATACCTTCCACATCATTTGTTGGTCGTATTCCCAGATACTCTTCATATTTTTGATTCCATATTTCAGGTAATTCAGCAACACCTACGCCTTCATTGAAAATCATTTTTTCGATTTCATAACGAATGATGATATGGAGAGGGTAAGTCAAACTGTCTGCCTCGATACGAACCAAACTTGATTGTGTATGTTTCAATGAACGATAAAAC
Source organism: Enterococcus sp. HMSC072F02 (assembly GCF_001837725.1). NCBI lineage: Bacteria > Bacillati > Bacillota > Bacilli > Lactobacillales > Enterococcaceae > Enterococcus > Enterococcus sp. HMSC072F02. The sequence continues at coordinate 63,872 of NZ_KV833968.1, read as the reverse complement.
TTGTCAAAAGGAATATCATCGAATGTTCCTTCTGCACATTCCTGGAAGAAAGGATATTGCTTTTTCCAGAAGCTGCGACTACTTCCCACAATGATCTCATTAAACAACGATTGTGATTCATGAATACCCATTGATGTGCCTTGATAAACCGGTGTATAAGCATATTTATCATCGATGTCTTGTTCATACATTCCATGACCAGCCTCGTGGATCACTCCAAAAACAGCCATTTTGAAATCTGTTTCGTTCCAGCGTGTCGTGATCCGTGCATCATTTGGATTGATTCCAGTCATAAATGGGTGGACAGTGTCATCTAGACGACCACGACTAAAATCATAACCAAGTTGTTCGATCACTTTTACTACAAATCTCTTCTGTTGTTCCTTTGTCATTCTCCGATTTAAGAAGTCTGTTTCAGGTTCCGTCCCTTTTTCTTGGAGCGCACGGCGGATCGTAAGAATTCCTTCTTTGAGTTGATCAAATACCTTATCGAGGATTTCAACAGTCATCCCAGGTTCATATTGGTTAAGTAGAACATCATAATCTGTCTTTTCTTCTTTTTTCCAATAAGGTATCAATTGTTTTGTCAATTCGATATTTTGGTTCAATGATTCTTGAAAATCAGAAAACTGTTGTGTTTCTCTAGCTTTTTGCCATTGACCATGAGCGGAAGAAACAGCAGCTGTATATTTTCTCATGAGATCTTCCGGTACGCGATGTTCTAAATCATACTCTTCTTTTACTTTGTCAAAAACGGACGTTCCGACTTCCGATAATTCTTCCGGATGTTCAGAAAAATAGCGAATGGCTTCTTTAATTTTTGGACCGATCTTTTTTGAAAAATAAATACTGTAAAGATAGCTATCTACTTCACTCCGGTATTCACTAGCTTTTTCTGGCATACCTGTTTGTGTATCCCAATCGAGGATTCCTAAAGCTTGTTGTAGAAGATTGATTTCTTTTACTTCTTGTAAAAACTCTTTTTCTTTCATTCCCTATTCCTCCAAACATCCAATTGAATGAATCAATTAGTCAGATTATTCGTCTTTCTCTTTTTTTCTAGGCGGACGAGTTCCCCAATACTGGAACAGATCCGTACGCAAAGCACCATTATACAATTTTCTTTTTTTGGTTGCTTTTTGTCCGTAAAATTCCTCAAACGCTAAGTCGCTAGTCAAGATATATTTACTCCATGTTTTTAATGGACGGAATACATCGCCCATTTCTTTATATAATTTTCGAACGGTTTCTTCTTCTCCTAGTCGTTCTCCGTATGGCGGATTAGCAACGATGACCCCATATTCTTTATCTGTCTTGAAGTCTTTCACTGCTTGTTGTTTAAAGACAATCGAAGAGCCTAGTCCGATTTCTTCAGCATTGGCTTTGGCAATTTCAATCATTCGTCCATTGATATCTGAACCAGTAATATCTAATACAATATCATAATCTGCTTTTTCTTCTGCAGCTGATCGAACATTTTCCATGATTTCCTGACTGAACCAGTCCCAAGATTCGCAAGCAAACTCACGATTAAATCCTGGTGCGATATTATGGCCTATTAAGGCTGCTTCAATACAAAGCGTACCTGAACCACATACAGGATCATAAAATGGACGATCTTTCCGCCAATTTGTCAGCATCACAAGCGCGGCCGCCATGTTTTCTTTCAATGGTGCACCACCTTTTTCTAAGCGATAACCACGTTTGAATAAACTTGGTCCTGTCGTATCCAAAGTTAGCATCACATGGTCTTTCAGCAAAGCTACTTCCAATTGGAAATGTGCGCCTGTTTCCGTCAGCGGAACAGAAGCTGGACGATGATAATACGTGCGAAGACGTTCAACGATTGCTTTTTTTGTGATTGCCTGGCAATCAGGCGTACTATATAGTTTCGACTTGATTGATTTTCCAGCTACAGGGAAAGCTGCATCTAGTGGAAGAAAATCTTCCCAAGGCAATGCTTTTACGTTTTCAAACAATTCATCAAACGTATACGCATCGAATTCCCCAACCACGATTTTTACTCGATCTGCTGTACGTAACCATAAATTAGCTGTAGCGATTGTTTCCATTGTTCCTTCAAATCGTGCACGTCCGTTCTCAACTTGGCATTCAATTCCAAGATCTCTTAATTCTTTACCAACCAGTGCTTCGAGACCGCTTGCCGCAGTTGCGACGAGGTTGAATTTCCTGTTTTTTTCCATACATAATCTCCTTATTTATAAAAAAAGGGGGGGTGGGACATCAGTCAGTCCTACCCCACGCTTTTACTCAAACTCCGAATAACCGGTGACACAAAAGTCTGTTTTGTAATAAGAACAAAATACTTTTGTCACGACCTTATTCCCTGATGTTTGCGGTTTTCTATAAGCCATGTTCTGTACTTTGCTTTTCCAGGGAGAAAAAGCAAAGTGGTAACCATCTATCTGCAGTTGTACTGCCTTTTTGTCTTGTTCTTCTTCCAAACAAAAAGCGCCCCTACCATTGTTTGGGTTGCTCGCTCGAGGGGTTTACCGCGTTCCACCGGATGGGTTTCCCCAGCCGCTTCGTCACTGTGGCACTTTCAAGGATACTTAAGCATAGCCGAAGCCTTAGCTTGTTTTCCTGCCGTTACTCCAAAGAGTACCTTAGCTTATGTTTTCGCTAAGCACGAACACTACAGGCATCACAGCCTGTGCGAGCATGGACTTTCCTCAGCCTGATCAAGTCAGACCGCGATTACCCGAAAACCGCAAATTCATTAGTCAAAAATTAAAATTGACGTGTTTTTTCATTATCATCTAAGCTTGTATCTGCATTTGTGTAGTTATTTGGATTAGGTTGTGCTGGTTTAACTGCACTTGCTTGTTGATCAAGCTTTTTACCAAATACTTCACGTTCAAGGTTTGACAAGCGTTTTAAGATATCGAAATTGGTTACTGCTGCGCTCTTCGGTACTTCTGTTTGCTGCACACGTGTTTGAGCTGCTCCTTGAGTTTTAGATAATTGAGCTACTTTTGCACTCAATCGATCGTTTTCTTCTTGTAAAGCAAGGAGTTCTTTGCTGTAAGTTTCATAATCTTTGATGATATTGTCTAAGAATTCATCAACTTCAAGGGGATCATAGCCGCGCATTTTTGTTTTGAATTCTTGTTGTAAAATGTCTTTAGGACTATAAACCAAATTCGCCATATTTACACCTCTAGTTTTCATTTACGTAATAACATTTCTACCTTTTTCATTGTATAGGAAAAAAGTTGATAAATCAAACACAATATCGATTATTCACTAAAATTTTGAAGATCGTCCATGCTGATCAGCCGAATTTCGTAGGGATGATCCGCTTGGTAATTCTGTGCATCTTCAAAAAAATACTTCGTTTTCCCAGGGAATTCTTCATCATAGATCAGCAGACAGCCTACTGTATGTTCAAGTATAAAACGAGTATGATTCTTTAGCTGACTAGGTGATTGGTAGGGTTGATGGCTAACAGCTTCGACATAATCTGCTAATTGCTCTGCTAATTGTTTTTTCTCTTGGTTCCCTTCATTCCAGTTATTACCAAAATCAGCAAAAGGATACAAAATACCAATGGAAAGTTCCGGATATTCTTCTTTCAATTCCGCTACTGTTTGCACGGTCCATAGTTCAACGCCCAAATTCCCACTGACAAGTACCCATTCCACCCCTTCTTCTGCTAACTGGCGGAGTTCCCTTTTTAAAACATTTTTAACAACTTGGATTTTAGGGTCATTTTCTTTAAAAACACCGAGTTCGAAACTTCGATACCCAGACACATAGATTACTTTTGACTTATCCATCTCAGATTCCTTTTCTTTCTATCTGCTTTTTTGCTATAATGTGGCCTAGGAGTGTGATTAAAGATGGTATTGCGCTATCCAAACGGCCAACCTTATTATAAGAATGCCTCTCCCGTCGAAAAAATTCAAGAAAAAAGAAAACAAATCACCGAATTCGGCAATCGGGGGATGCGCTTTGAAGAAGCAATCAATGAAAGTAATGAGTATTATCTTTCCCGCGGGTTGGCAGTTATCCATAAAAAGCCTACCCCTATCCAAATCGTGAAAGTAGACTATCCTAAGAGAAGCGCTGCTGTAATCAAAGAAGCCTACTTTACCCAAGCCTCAACCACAGACTATAATGGCGTCTATCGAGGCTTTTACTTGGACTTTGAAGCAAAAGAAACCAAGAACAAAACATCGTTTCCCTTTAAAAACTTCCATGCCCATCAAATCGAACACATGAAAGCATGCCTCGAACAAAAAGGAGTCTGCTTTGTCTTATTATGGTTTTCGACATTGAAACGCTGTTTTTATTTGAATAGTGTTCATTTGATTGCTTACTGGGATGCTCAAAAGGAAAAAGGACGCAAATCACTGCCTTTATCATTGATCGAAGAACTAGGAATAGAGATCAAAACTGGTATTTCTCCGCGGATTCCTTATTTGGACGCGGTTGACTTCTATTTATCAACATTATCTATTGAAGGAGAAAGCAAGAATGGCAAATGAACAAACTAGAAGCTCTAGACGACAGAAACAGCCTACTCCTAAAAAGAGTGTGAAGAAGAATTCTGGCAAGGGTTCTGGGAAGACTTCTGGACCATATAAAAAAGGATTATTTATTAAAATCCTTTTAGGCATCCTCTCGTTTTTCTGTATCCTCTTTTTAGCAGGTGTAGGACTGTTCTGGTATTACGCAAAAGATGCACCCGAATTGACAGATAAAAAATTGGACGCTACCGTATCTTCCAAATTATATACACAAGATGGCGAATTATTCGAAGATCTAGGTGCGGAAAAGCGAGAAAAGATTTCTGCAAATGAATTACCGAAAACATTGGAAGATGCGATCGTGTCAGTAGAGGATCGGCGTTTTTATAAACATATCGGGGTTGACCCTATTCGGATCATCGGTTCTGCCCTTTCTAATTTCACCTCTGGCGGTCTACAAGGCGGAAGTACTTTGACACAACAATTGATCAAACTGTCCTTCTTCTCCACCAGCGCCGAGGATCAGACCCTGAAACGTAAGGCTCAAGAAGCGTGGATGGCTGTAAGATTGGAACAGAAAAAATCGAAACAAGAAATTTTGACCTACTACGTAAATAAAGTGTACATGTCAAATGGTTTGTACGGGATGGAAACAGCTTCTGAGATGTACTTTGGTAAGAAACTATCAGAACTTTCTTTACCACAAACAGCATTGCTTGCTGGAATGCCGCAAGCCCCTTCTGCCTATGATCCTTATGTTTATCCCGATCAGGCGAAGAAAAGACGAGATACTGTTTTGTATACGATGCTTCAAAACGAAAAAATCTCTCAAACAGAATATGATCAAGCTGTCAATGTACCGGTAACGGATGGTTTGCAAGAGCTAACTCAATCTGATGACAACACTAAGATCGTCGATAATTATGTCAAAGAAGTCATCAATGAAGTACAAGAAAAAACAGATAAGAATGTCTACACAGACGGTTTAGAGATTTATACGAATTTGGATCTGGATGCTCAAAAGAAACTATATGATATCGTCAATACGGATCAGTATGTCTCTTATCCAGACGACGAGATGCAAGTTGCCTCCACGCTTATCGACACAAATACTGGGAAAGTCAAAGCCCAGATTGGCGGGCGTCACATCGCAGAAGACGTGACTTTAGGCAACAACTTAGCAGTGAATACTTCCCGTGATTTTGGTTCTACGATGAAACCTGTCACAGATTACGGACCAGCTTTTGAATATTTGAAATATTCTACTGGAAAAACTATCACTGATGCGCCGTATAACTATGAAGGCACTTCTACTCCTGTAGGAAACTGGGATAATCAATATATGGGCACCATTACTTTACGCCAAGCACTTTACTTATCCCGTAATGTTCCAGCAGTCAAATTATTCAATGAAGTCGGTTCAGATAAAGTGGCTTCTTTCTTAAAAAATCTTGGGATCGAATACAGCACGATCCATCAATCGAATGCGATCTCTAGTAATACGGAAGAACAAGATGGGACAAAATACGGAGCTTCTTCCTTAAAAATGGCAGCAGCCTATGCGGCTTTCGCCAATGGAGGAACCTATTACAAACCTCAATATGTTAATAAAATCGTCTTCCAAGACGGTACAGAAGAAACTTATGAACCTGATGGAAAAACAGCCATGTCTCCAGAAACAGCTTATATGATCACAGACATTTTAAAAGATACAATCACTGAAGGTACTGGTACGAATGCGCAAATCGCTGGGTTATATCAAGCCGGTAAGACCGGAACATCAAATTATACAGATGACGAATATGCGAAACTTGGTATTTCTTCTGGTGTATATCCAGATATCCTATTTGCGGGCTATACACCAAATTATTCGATTTCCGTGTGGACAGGTTACAACAAGAAAATGACACCTGTCACTTCAGAATCGTCACACGTGGCCTCTGATGTTTATCGCGAGCTTATGCAATATGTTTCAGCTAACGTGACAAATACAGACTGGGAGATGCCAAGCGGTTTGATTCGTGTGGGCGGTGAACTGTACTATAAGGATCAATATACAGTGAAATCAAATACAGTTGCGCCATCAACAACTATTCCTTCTTCCAGCTATGTCCAGGCTCCTGAAAGCTCAACAACAGAGACGACGACTCAAACTAGCTCTACTAGTCAAAGTGAATCAACCGCTGAGTCCTCAACAGAAAGCACGACAGCAGAGACAAGTGAGCCAGCGTCATCAACGACGGTTCCTTCTTCTTCATCTGAAGAAAGCTCGACGCCGTCTTCATCTACTCTTCCTTCTTCCAGTGAACCAGCAACTAGCGAAGCGGATGCTGCAAATGACCATACACCATCCAGTAGCACCTCAGCTTCTGGAAACAGATAGAAAAAAGAAACCACGTCTACAGGCGTGGTTTCTTTTTTAGCGTCTTTTCTTTTAGGCGCATCCGATTTTTCCCATCTTGACATATTGATAGCAAAGGACACACCTCACACTTAGGATTTCTTGCTGTACAATGATATCTACCGAAAAAAATCAGTGTATGATGTGTCTTTACCCATAATTCTTGCGGCACTTTCCGCATCAGTGTTTCTTCTACTTCCATGACCGAGGCATCTAGTTTGCAGATCCTCAGTCGTTTTGAAACACGCTCAACATGGGTATCTACTGCGATTGCTGGTATCCCGAATGCATCTCCTAATACGACATTTGCCGTTTTTCTGCCCACGCCAGGAAGAGACATCAATTCTTCTCTTGTCGTTGGTACTTGTCCGTCGAAACGTTCAATCAGCTGCTGCGCACACGCTTTGATATTTTTTGCTTTGTTACGATACAAACCAATCGTTTTTATTTTGAGGATGATTTCATCGATTGAAGCATCTGCTAATGCATCAGGTGTCGGGAAGGAGGCAAACAAATCTGGCGTTGCTTTATTTACTGATACATCTGTCGCTTGGGCACTTAAGATCACTGCAATCAATAACTCAAATGGATTATTGTGTTTCAGTTCTCCGTGTGCTTCTGGGAACATTTCATACATCGTTTCTAGAGCTTCCATCGTCTTTTGTTTGCTTAACATATTCTGCTACTCCTCCAACCAATTTTTCAGCGAAACTTTTGGCAATTCTTCTTGTTGAGTCGGCTGTTCTACTTCTCTTTGAAGAAGTTGCTGTTTCCTTCGTTTTTGGTCTTCTTCTACTTGCTGTTTTGTACGTAGATTTTTTCTTTCCCACGATAGCAAAATGCGGTCAATGTAATTAAAACTATAAGCCTGATTCAATACGGCTTCCCGTAGTGCTAGCTTCAAAATTTCCGGCTGATAATGGTCTTCTTCTAGCCATTGACCAATCCGCTGGAACTCGATCGAAGAAAGCGGGCGTCCAAATTCTTGTTCAAATAATTGATACACTGACTGGATTTCTTTTTCTTGTATTTTTTCTTCGTATTTTTTTTCTTGTGTTTTTAAATACTCACCTAATTGATCATAAATAGGGTAAAGATTATATCGATCTGCTTTTTTACCATTGACATTCGTCGTTTCTATCTTGATAAATCCATTTGTTACGAGACGATCCAGTATTTGAAAAATCTGGTCTTGTTTGATTCCCATATCTATAGCAATCATCTGCAAATCAGGGAAAGTATCTCCTTCAAGCTGTGCCATGTGCAACTGTAGAACAAATAAAAATTCTTCAGATTGCAGACCGATCCTATGATAATTTTTAAGTAAAAGATTAGATATGACTGTTTGTCCAGCACTTAAGTATTTTTCTAAATTCAACATGATTTCTCCTCCGCTCAATCACAGTATACGTAAAAAAAACATGGGAAGCAAGAACAGGTTTCTTTTCTATTGCTTCACTGATCGGTCAGATTTATAGTGTCGTCTACTTGATTTTTGTTTGTTTATTTTTTTGATGTGCATTTTCACTTTTCGGAATAAATAAGTCAAGTAGATTTCGCTGCTCCTCATAATGTTGACAAGGAAACAAAATTACTGTACACTTTTTTTGTTTCCGAGTTAACATTATTGTATAAAGGAGTTTTTTAAATGTTCAGTTTCACAAATAAACATTCTAAAGTTTTTGGATATATTTCTGTCTTATTCACTGGATTAGGATTTACTATCGTCAGTCCTGTACTTCCTTTTTTAGTGCTTCCTTATTCCCACTCCGCACATCAGCAAGCTTTCTATATCACTTTGCTCATGTCTGTTCATGCTCTAGCTGCCTTCTTATCTGCCCCCATTCTCGGTAGCTTAAGTGATCATTTCGGGCGTCGTCCGATCCTTATTATCAGTTTATTAGGATCAAGTATTGGATATTTGATTTTTGGTTTAGGAAATTCGATATGGATGTTGTTCCTTGGTCGTATCATTGAAGGATTGACAGCAGGAGAAATCTCCACCTTATATGCTTACTTTGCCGACATCACGGAACCTAATGAAAGAACCAAAGTTTTTGGATGGATGGGTGCTTTAGTCGGTATAGGAACAACGCTTGGTCCTATTATAAGTGGTCTATTAGCTGAATTGGGAAATTCTGTTCCTATATTTATTGGAGCACTCTTTACTTTCTTAAATGCCGTTTATGGCTACACATTTATGCAAGAAAGCCTTCCAATAAAAAAACGTTCAGTAGATTTAAGTTTCTCCCATGTAAGACCTTTTCACCAATTACAACAATTATTCAAGATTTCATCCGTTATTCCTTTATTGACAGTCGGTTTTGCTGTTTGGTTAGCGGCTGGCTCTCTGCAATCTATCTTTTCTCAATTTTCGATTGACACCTTTCAGTGGAAAGCGGGGTTGGTTGGTTTAAGCTTCTCTTTGATTGGAATCTTGGATATTGTCTCGCAATTATTCATTATGCCTCGATTGCTCAAAAAATTTTCAGAACAGCAGATCACAAGAATAGGAATGTGCAGTGAAATCCTCGCCTATCTATTCATCACATTATCTGGAATTCTTCTACTGCCGGTTTTGTTTTTATTTGGGATTATCTGTTATGGTTTCGGCGATTCTATTTTTACTCCTGTATTCAATGGCCAACTATCCAATTCTGTTTCAGAAAACCAGCAAGGTCTTGTAATGGGCGGTACCCAAAGTATACAATCTCTATCGCGCGTCATCGGCCCGCTAATCGCAGGACAGCTTTATGCCGCAGCACCAGTTCTTCCGACGATATTCGGGTTTTTGCTTATAATCTTTGCCTATTATTATTACAATATAAAACATTAGTTTCATTTGCTACTCCGTATAAATTCTCTGTATCGACCGATAAAACGAAATACTGTGTCAAATTCTTCTTTTGACATATTTTCAAATACAGCAGCATCTCGCTGGACCCATTTTTGATGTAGTTGCTCGTGTCTATTCTTTATTTTTTGTCCGATTGGCGTCAATTGAAAATAGATTTCTTTTTTATTCTCTTCGCTTTGATAAGTGTTTATGATCCCTCTGGCTATCAGTTTTTTTGTTAGCTTACTGATGGCTCCTCTAGTCATATAACTAGCATTCGCTAATTTTGTCACGTTAGGATCAGGGATTTTCCCGATATGTTCAATCACTTCTAGTTCATTTAGCGTAAATCCTGCAAATTCTTTTTCCATTTCTGGTTTATTACGATGAATAATCTCATTAGCTAAATCCAGATATTCTTCTATTAGCAGCTGTCTTTTATCCATTTCTACACCTTCTTTTTCTTTCATTATATTATTTTTTTGTTTCCTAAACAACAAAGTTAAAAGGATTTTTGTAGTAAAAAAGAGAATGAAATCAAGAAAAAAGGGGTTTGACAAAAATGTCATAACCCCTTTTTCCGAATAAACGGTGTTTAAACATCATCTTCTGTTTCTAGTTCATACGGCTGTCCTTCATATGTGTACTCCGTATTCAACGTGCCGTCATTTTCATCTGAGTAGATACGCCGACTGAAAGGAAAACGATGAGAAGCATTATCTTTCGCATCTTCTGCTGGCATCGTATAATATTCCTCTTGTGTTTCATTCAATTGAGAGAGCACTTGCTCCGCCAACTCATCTATATTGATCGTCGACTCCTTCGCAACATTTTTATAATCTTCTAAAAATGCATCTTGTTGGACAAAATATTCTTTATTCATCTTCTTTCTCACCTTTCTTTTCAAGTTCAAGTAAAACTGCTTGTTCTTTTACGTAACAACTTTATCTTTGTTGCTTATTGTGACAAAAAATGCGAAGAAAGACAACTAATTGTACTTTTCACAAAAAGACAGAGGGTCGTGACAAAAAATACGTCACAACCCTTTTTCCAAAATAAACGGTATTTAGTCAAAACTAAACAGCTTTTTCCTAACCGCTCTCGTCTGTCTTTCTTTATTGTGCTGTTTCGATTTCGCCTAGCGCTGCTTGTGCAAGTAGGTTCAAGTAATTCCAAGGACGGTCAAAATGTGGTTGGAAGAAGAAGTCTGAAAGAGCAAGATCTTCTACAGTCATTTTATTTTGAACAGCTAAAGACATAGTATTTGCTGATTGCGTAATGTCGTATTTAGACATGAACTGAGCACCAACGATACGATTTGTGCCTTTTTCATAAACTAACTCCATCATTACTTTTTCGGTAGTCGGCATGAACTCTGGACGATAATTGTCTTCAAATACCGTTGCTTGGACTTCTAGATCGTTCAATGTTGCGCTTTCTTTGGTCACTCCTGTCGAGCCAATCGTCCAGCCAAAGAGATAAAGTCCTGAAGTTCCTTGAGTCCCACGATACGCCATTTTATGCTCTGTCAAGTTATTTCCTACAAGCAATCCTTGGCGCACGGCATTTGTTGCCAGAGGAATATAGTTTTGTGTGCCACTTGGATTGTAGTTGACTACTGCTGAATCTCCAGCGGCAAAAATATCTGGATCACTTGTTTGCATGTATTCATTTACTTTGATTGCCCCGTTTGGCAGTGTCTCTACTTTTCCTTCGATCAGTTTTGTATTTGGACGGAAGCCCACACATAAAATGACCATATCTGTATCAAATGTATCTGTTGGTGTAGCTACTTGTTTCACTTTTCCTTCTTCATCTGTGATGAATTCAGTAACATTTTCACCTAATGCAAGAGTGACACCACGGTCTGTCAATTCTTTTTCTAGGATATCTGTGAATGGTTTATCTAGATATTTGTTCAAGATGCGATCTAACCCATCAATCAATGTTACTTGTTTTCCAGATTCGACAAAAGCTTCGACTAATTCAATACCGATATACCCACCACCAACGATTACTACACGTTTTGCTTCTTTCGCTTGTGCAATGATTTCATTTGCTTGGTTGTAGTTTTTGCATAGGAGTACATTTTTTGCATCAATTCCACTAATCGGTGGGATGATAGGCCATGAACCAGTTGTCATTACTAATTTATCATAAGAAACCGTTTCTGTTTCTCCTGTTTTCAGATCTTTTGCCGTCACTGTTTTGTTTTCTGTATCGACGTCTGTTACATCGTGTTCCATTTTAACTGTTGCTCCTAATGAAGATAATTCTTCAGGGTTTGAGTAGAACAAGCCTGCTGGGTCTTTTACTACTCCGCCGACATAAAGTGCGATACCGCAAGATAAGAAAGAAATATTGTCATTTCTTTCATACACTGTCACTTCTGCTTCTGGATGATTTTTTAAAATACTTTTTACAGCTGCAGTACCTGCATGAGTACAGCCAATTACTACTACTTTCATTTATGGTCCCTCCGATTAACATTTTGTCCTTCGACAAAATTACTATAACAGAAATAAAACGGATACAACAGTTTAATGCTTGTGAATTCACAAAGGTTTATTTGTAGTTTTACTCATTTACAATCATAGAAATCCATTGTTAGCAAGATCCTCATTGTGATAACATTCACTTTAACGTTTGTCCTTGTGAATAAAAGACAAAAAAATAAAAAAAGCTAGCGTTTTTTTACGTAGCCAGCTTTTTTAAGTGTAACACTTGTAGAAACTGTTTTACATTTGTGCCTTTTTTGCTGATTCTTTACAGTCTGGACAAAGTCCATACAATTCCAACCGATGTTCGTTAATCTCAAAATCAGTCAGCCTACTCGCAGCCATTTCTATATCTTCTAACCCTGGGTAATGAAAATCAACGATCTTACCGCAGTTTTCGCAAATCACATGATAGTGACGCTTTGAGCTGAAATCAAAGCGACTAGAAGCATCGCCGTACTTCATTTCTTGAACAAATCCAATCGAAGTAAACAGACGAAGATTGTTGTAAACGGTCGCAACACTCATGTTTGGGAAACGATGTTCAAGTGCTTTATAAATCTCATCAGCTGTTGGATGGGAATGATGTTCAATCAAATATTCTAAAACCGCATACCGTTGAGGTGTGATTCGAATGTTCTCTTTTTTTAACTTTTCGATAACCTCTTCGACTAACTTATTTTCCATGTAAACACCCCACGTTGTTATTCTCGTCTTATCATACTATTTTTACATTTTAAAATCCACTTAACATGAAAAGAAAATTCAATTTTATTGTATTTTAATGAAAAAAAGACGTAAAACAGTCATGTTCACCATTCTACGTCTCTATTCAACTAACTCTTTTCTTATCATAGATTTTTGTGTTTTCTCTTTTCATCTGTAAAAGCCTTCCACATAAACCTATTTATAGAGAAACAAGTTTACTTACATTTCTTGGTAAAGGGCTGTAGATAAATAACGTTCACCATTGTCGGGAACGACTGCTAATACCTTTTTGCCTTTCCCTAGTTCTTTTGCGACTTTTAATGCGGCAGCAATTGCAGCACCAGATGAGATACCAACTAAAATCCCTTCTTTTCGTCCGACTTCTCTAGCTGTTTCCATCGCTTCGTCACCAGTCACGGAAAGGACTTTATCATATACAGAGGTATCCAGTGTTTTAGGGACAAATCCTGTACCGATTCCTTGGATCTTGTGAGGACCCGCTTCTTTTCCTTCTAAAATGGCAGATTCTGCCGGTTCTACCCCTACTAATTCGATTTTTGGATACACACGTTTTAATTCTCGGCCAGCGCCAGTGATTGTCCCGCCTGTCCCGATACCTGCGACAAAAGCGTCCAATCCATTTACTCCAAAGGCTTGATGAATCTCTGGACCAGTCGTTTTTTCATGTACAAGAGGATTTGCTTCATTTTCAAATTGTAATGGTAAAAAGTAGCCATTTTCTTTTGCTAAACGTTCTGCTTCTCTAATGGATCCAGAAATACCATCCACACCAGGCGTCAGAATCAACTCTGCGCCGTATCCTTTCATCAATAAACGTCTTTCGATACTCATCGTCTCAGGCATCACGATAATGACTTTATATCCTTTCGCGACTCCTACCATCGACAATCCGATTCCTGTATTTCCGGAGGTAGGTTCAATGATAGTATCTCCTGGTTTCAGTAATCCATCATGTTCCGCTTTTTCTATCATACTTAGAGCAATCCGGTCCTTTACACTTCCTCCTGGATTAAAAAACTCAAGTTTCACAAATACATCTGCTGAATCTTCTGGTACGAGTTTATTTAATTTGACGATTGGCGTTTTACCAATCAATTCGGTGACTGAGTTATAGATAGCTGTCATCTTCAATTCCTCCTTGTCTTTGCTCTTCCCTACTTATCATAATACAATCTGTTCATTTCTGGCGAGTGATTCGTCTTTGACTAGTAAAAAAAAAGACAAAGATATACCAGATATGGTCGTTTCTTTGCCTTTTTATCTAAATCACACGTTTAGTTCTTGTCCGACTAATAAAGAATAACTGGACATGGACATGCCGTTTTTCGCCATTAGATCATCAACAGACATGCCAAATTTTTGTGCAATATCCCATAGCGTATCTCCTGATACAACTGTATATGTTTGACTACTATTTGTATCCGTACCTGTTGTCGACGATGATGATGACGTTGAAGTCGTCGTAGTAGTTGTTGTTGTTGTACTTGTAGTTGTTGTTGTCGCCGAACCAGTTGATGGTGTATCAAAACGGGTTAAATTATAAGTATTAATCAATGAGTTCAATTTGGTTCCATAATCTGGATCAGTAGCGTAACGACCTGTCAAGTACGCTGTTGCATCATAAAAACTTGTTGTATTGCTTTTCCATACACCAGCATAATGATAATCGCCTGTTGAAAAACTGGTTGAACGAAGAACATTTGCGTGGTCTTGGAAGGATTCCCAATAAGAAGAATATTTTCGGAATGGTTCATTCATCGTTACCCATTGTCCGTTTACATATTCTTTGGTTGCCATATAAACGACCTGTCCGTTATAGCTTCCTTTTACACCGAACAAATTATAATTGGGCGCACTAGCTAATCCGGAAGTACCATATGCACTTTCCAACAACGCTTGAGCGATCATGACTGAAGCATACAAGTCATTACTTGCAGCAACTTCTGATGCAGACCAGCCGATTTGATCGATAAACGCTTGAGGATCAGCAACTGTTTGAGATCCTTGTTCATCTGCATGAACACTTTGCGGTACCGCTGTAACCATCATCGGCCCAACTAAAAGACTCGTTCCAATTAAAGGAGCAATCGCTTTTTTATTGATCACCATGTTTCTTTTAGGTCTATGGTGTCGGGCACTGCGGGTCTTCAGCTCTTGCATTCAAATTCCTCCTCAAAATAAAAAAACTTACTAAAAAGTTCTCTTCTTAAAACAAACTTAATTAATTAAATTATACTTTTAATTCTCAAGAAACACAAACTAATCCGAAGAATTCTTTGTTTTGTCATTTAAATGTAATATAAAAGAAAACGAAAAGTAACATTGATTTATTCTTACCACCACATAAAAAACAGCTGCCTCCAACTTGCAGACAGCTGTCTTTATCATTCAAACAATGATTGGTGTCTATGATAATTGATTGTACGTATTCACAACATTTTCTACTGTAAATCCAAACTCTTCTAAAATTTTAGCACCAGGAGCAGATGCACCGAAATGATCGATGGTAATCGTTGTTCCTTCTGTACCCACATAGCGTTCCCATCCGAATGATGCAGCAGCTTCGATCGCCACGCGTTTCTTCACTGCTTTAGGAAGTACGCTTTCTTTGTATTCAGAAGATTGTTTTTCAAACAGGTCGAAGCTTGGCATAGAGACAACAGAAACATCTTTCCCGTTTTCTGCCAATTCTTTTTGAGCTTTCACGGCTAAATCAACTTCAGAGCCAGTTGCAATCAAAATACCTTCTGGTGTTTCTCCTTTAGCTGGAGAAAGAACGTATGCGCCTTTTTTGACCATTTCATCTGCTACTTCTTTTGTAGAAGGCAATACAGGAAGGTTTTGGCGGCTCAATACAAGGATAGTAGGCGCATCACTAGTCTCCATCGCCACTTTCCAAGCAGCACGTGTTTCATTTCCGTCTGCTGGACGAATCACTTGGACACCAGGCATGCAACGAACAGAAGCTAATTGTTCAATCGGTTCGTGTGTTGGTCCGTCTTCTCCGACAGCAACGGAGTCATGTGTCAAAACGTAAACAACAGGCGTATGTTGAATCGCTGCTAAACGAACAGCTGGTCTTAGGTAATCGACAAAGACAAAGAATGTTCCGCCATAGATACGAGTTCCGCCATGAAGTTGGATACCATTCATAGCCGAAGCCATCGCAAATTCGCGAACGCCAAACCAGATGTTACGTCCTTCATAATGTTCAGGAGTAAAATCTTTATCAGCAGCTACCATTGTATTATTGGAACCTGATAAATCTGCTGAACCACCCCAGAAACTTGGTATAGCTTTCGATAATTCTTGGATGACTTCTTTACTTGAAACACGGCTTGCTTGACTGCTTCCCACTTCATAAGTTGGCAATTCTGCATCCCAGTTTTCTGGCAGTTTTCCATCAAAGGCATCTTCAAATTGTTGTGCTAATTCAGGATAAGCTTTTTTATAATTGGCAAACATTTCATTCCACGCATCTTCCGCTTTTTGTCCTTCTTCTATCATTGTTTGATGGAAGCGGGCAGCTACTTCTTCGGGAACAGTGAAGTCTGGATAATCCCATCCGTAAACTTCTTTAGCCATCTTGATACCATCTTCACCAAGAGGAGCACCATGAACAGCAGATGTTCCTTCTTTAGGAGCACCGTAGCCGATGACTGTTTTTACTTCGATCAACGTTGGTTTATCTGTTTCAGCTTTTGCTTCTTCAATCGCTTTAGAGATTGCTTCTAGGTCATTTCCGTCTTTCACTAAGATATGTTGCCAGCCATATGCTTCATAACGAGCACCAACATTTTCTGTGAACGCTTTTGAAGTTGGACCATCTAATGAAATATCGTTTGAATCATATAAAACGATTAATTTACCTAACTTCATATGACCTGCCATCGAACTTGCTTCTTGAGAGACTCCTTCCATCAAGTCTCCATCCCCACAAATTGCATACGTATAGTGATCCATTACGTTGAAGTTTTCTTTGTTATAAGTGGCTGCAAGATGTGCTTCTGCCATCGCCATACCAACAGCCATTGCAATTCCTTGGCCTAATGGGCCTGTAGTAGCTTCTACACCATCTGTATGATGGACTTCAGGATGTCCCGGTGTCTTAGAATCCCATTGACGGAATTGTTTCAAATCATCAATTGTCACTTGATAGCCAGCTAAATGAAGTAAACTATATAACATTGCTGACCCATGTCCTGCTGAAAGAATGAAACGGTCGCGATCAGCCCAATTTTTCGATGTCGTTGGATTTACTTTCAGGTGTTTTGTCCATAACGCATATGCCATAGGTGCTGCGCCCATCGGCAATCCAGGATGTCCTGAGTTTGCTTTTTGGACTGCTTCAATACTTAATGTACGAATTGTGTTAACGCCAAGTTGGTCAATTTTGTCAAACAAAATAACCCCTCCTATTAATTTAGGTTTTTTTTACCTTTATTTCTTACACTCTCATTCTATAAGATGTCAAACGAAAAAGCAATCATTTTCAGTATTTTTTACTAAAAGTTGTCATTTCGGTTGTGTAAGCCTTTTTTCTTTTGGATTTCTTTTAATTTTTCCGGGGTCACGTCATTGCCCTCAGGATCGACGACTTTCATTCCTTCGATATGATGACGCATACCGGAACGAAAAGCTTCCAAATACTCTTTACGCAAGTTGATTTGTTCTTGTTCTTCGGCTTTCGAGAGACCATTTTCCTTCTTTTTACGTGCAAGTTCATTGATCCGCTCTATTTTTTCAGGTGACAGCATGCTCAGCCCTCCTTTTACTCTCCTTCATATTATATAAAAACTGAAAAAAAAACAACTAGATAAACTAAATAAAATACGAACATTCGTTTGATTTAGCGCTTTTTATATGGTACTATTTATTTATCAAGTGAAAGAAGGTGTACCTTGTGGCCCGACAAACTGAATCAAGACAAATTGAAGTCTTACGTTATATCCATGAACAAGTAACCCAAAAAGGATACCCGCCAACTGTCCGTGAAATCGGGGAAGCTGTTCAGCTTTCTTCTACTTCTACTGTTCACGGTCATCTTGCACGGCTTGAAAAAAAAGGGTTTATCCAAAGAGATCCGACGAAACCTCGTGCAATCGAGTTGACAAAACAAGGTTTAGAAAAGATTGGGATTCGTCCAACAACTATTCCAGTACTTGGCGTAGTAACAGCTGGAGAACCAATTTTAGCAGTAGAGGATGCTTCGGACTTCTTTCCGATCCCTCCTAATCTTTCTTCTGAAGAAGGCAGTCTCTTTATGCTGACGATTCGTGGAGATAGTATGATCAATGCTGGAATTTTGGATGGCGACAACGTGATCGTTCGGAAGCAGGAAACTGCACAAAACGGTGATATCGTCATTGCAATGACTGCAGAGGATGAAGCGACTTGCAAACGATTCTATAAAGAAAAAAACTACTTCCGTCTTCAACCTGAAAACGACTTACTCGAACCAATAATTTTAGATCAAGTATCTATATTAGGACGAGTAGTAGGGCTTTATCGTAGTCATATCTATTAATTAGTACTAAAAAAGAAATTTTTTAAAACCGAGTTTGAGACCATTGTCTCAAACTCTTTTTTCGCCCAAGTTCTTCTTCTTTCAAATTTTTATCGCTTCCCTCTTTACAAACCGAACAAATATTCGTATACTAAATATACGAACAATTGTTCGCATAAATTAACGAGGTGAGAATTCATGAAATCAATGAGACGTCTTGGCTTAGTATTAACTGTTTTGTTTTTAGGTATTATTATTGGTAATTTCGGCATACGTCCAGCTTTACTTGTGTTTGTTCCGTTATTTACTTTGTGGTTCATGTTGTGGGATGAAAAGAAGTACCGTCAATCTGAGCGGCGCAGAATTCATGAAGATCATTTCTATCATGAACCCTACTACAGATCCAGGCAATCATAATGAGGATTGACTGCTAATTGTTCAAAAGACAAAAAGTTAAACTTTTACGAGGGTGTGACAAAAAACGGTCACATCCTTTTTTTCGAACTTTTACTGGACTTTGACTGGCTCCATTTATAAAAAAATAGCGACCCTCAAGCGTCAGAGTGCCTATCTGACTTTTGAGGGTCGCTTCAAAATCGCTTCTTTATAAATTATAAATCATAAATCGCTTTTTCTGCTTAATATTCCATTAATGTAATAATGTCGTATCCTTTGATTTTGTCGCGTCCATGGAGATCCATCAATTCGATTAAAAATGCGCAGCCTACGACTACACCACCTAATTGTTCGATCAGTTCGATTGTCGCTTTGATCGTTCCACCTGTAGCCAGCAAATCGTCACAAATCAGCACACGCTGACCTGGTTTAATGGCATCCTTATGCAATGTCAATGTATCTGTTCCATATTCTAATCCATAAGTCACTTCGATGGTTTCTCGAGGTAATTTTCCTTTTTTGCGGACTGGTGCAAAACCGACTCCTAACTCATAAGCAACAGGACATCCTACGATGAACCCACGTGCTTCTGGTCCAACTACCATATCAATTCGTTTTTCTTTTGCATAATTTACGATTTGCTTCGTAGCTTCCCGATAAGCATCACCATCTGCCATCAGCGGGGAAATATCTCTGAACACAATTCCTTTTGACGGATAGTCGGGAATACTGGCAATATAATCTTTTAAATCCACTCTTTGTTTCCTCCTAGGTTGTTAACCATTTCTTTATGGTAGGAATATCGCTCAAAAGCAAAAATTCCTCAACTTTGATTTTATTTAGCCGCCGCTGGTATAATTTGCTCTCAGTCAAAGGATGACTTTCTGGGCTGGCGACTTTTTGTAAAACACCGTTCTCTATTGTAACAAATTTCAATTCAAAAAACACCTGTATCATAAAAATTAATAATTTTTCAGGGATACTCAAATATTGAGCTACTGCTTTTATTTTATGACGTATATCTATTCGTTCTTGAGAATGGATCAATTTAAACAATTTTGCGTACTGTTCTCTTGTGCCTACCCCATTCAAATAAGCCTCATCAGGTGAAATCCCCATCAGATAAACACGATTGAATGAATAAGACCCAAAGACTTCTTTCAGCTTTGCTAAATCATCTGGACAATCCATAATAACCAGAGATTTCGGTTTTCTTTTTTCAATTACTGCTTGTATAAAGTCCATTCCTTCGAAAACAATCGCCGTTTCTTGGATGCGCTCCGGCACGAATTTCAACGTCGAAGAATCAAAAGCTAAATAAAGACTGTCTTCAGATGTTCGGCTCTGTTCACGGAAACGTTTTGCCCGCCAATCAAATACCTGCAGACCACCTACTGCAAAATCAGATACCATCAGTTGTGGTTTCTTACGTCCATTCCATTCATTGATCGAAAGCTTTCCTACTACATCTACTAGATTATTCAGCAGTTCTTCTTCTTGAGTTCCAAAACCAAAAGCGACCGCATCAAGCTGACTAGATTCATCGGAAAGGACAAATTTCAGATGCTGTTGGTTTGCTCCGATTTTTTTGACATTCGCTACTTGGACTTGCCGAAATAAAAATTGAGGTAAAGGATTATCTGTACCAAATGGCGCTAATAATTTTAGTTCATCAATACGCTCTACTGTTACTTCATTCGGAAGTAGCACTTCATCAATTCTTAATTCAGGTCCTCTTGTCAAATCGATTTGACGATCGACTATATATTGGTTCATCTTCTCCTGTAGTATTGTGACATTTTCACTTGGCATCGTTAACCCGACTGCTGCATGATGTCCTCCAAAATAAGTAAATAGATCCCGCATCTGGTCAAGCATTTCAAAAAGGTTCAAGGCTTCAACACTACGTCCAGAACCTTTAGCTGATCCGTCTTCTTTTAAAGTAAGAACAAGCGTTGGTTTACCAGTTTCGTTCATTATTTTTCCTGCAACAATACCTAAAACACCTTCATGCCATCCTCGGTTTACCAATAGATGGATATGATTCTCCTTATTGACCATTGCTAATGCTTCTTCTGTTATCTGCTCTACGATTGCTTTTCTTTCTTCATTGATTTCATTCAATTTTTTTGCTTGAATGGATGCCCCTTCTTCGTCAAACGTTGCAAGCAATGAAACGGCAGGTCGCGGGTCGCCCATTCGACCAATGGCATTTAGTCTGGGCGCAATCGAAAAGCCGATCGTTGTTTCGTCTGCATCCCTCATTTTTATGCCGCTTTCTTCAAACAGCGCCTGAAGTCCTATCCGTTCTGAATGATGGATGGCATCGATTCCTAATGAAACAAGGATTCGATTCTCATCAGTCAATGAAACTAAATCGGCGATTGTTCCTATCGCTACTAAATCCAAAAATTCTGCAGGTGGTTCTTCCAACAATGCAGAAGCTACTTTGAATGCTACTCCGACTCCTGCCAGATCTGGAAATGGATATTGCCCCGCTGGATGACGAGGATGAACAATCGCATAGGCGTCTGGTAATTTCTCAGGTAGTTCGTGATGGTCTGTAATGATCACGTCTACACCAGCTTGCTGTGCATATGCTACTGCATCATTTCCTGCTACCCCGTTATCAACAGTGATGATCAACTGGATGCCTTTTTCGATCTTTTCTTGGTATACCGATCGATTTGGTCCATACCCGTGCTCAAATCGATTTGGCAAAAATACTTCTACTTCTGCGCCAAGTAATTCCAGTGTTTCTTTCATTACCGTTGCACTGGTGATTCCGTCTGCATCATAATCACCATAAACGAGGATTTTTTCTCCACTGATTACAGCTTCTTGTATTCGACTGATTGCTTTATCCATATCGTGCATCAGATACGGATCATGTAGTTCTTGTTCCTTTGGATGTAAAAATCGGTTGATATCCTCTTCCTCATGGTAACCTCTTTGCCACAGTAACTTACCGACAAATGGAGATAATTTCAGTTCACGGATCATTTGGAGAAAGGATTCAGAAGGCTCTGTCTCGCTTAACTTCCAATCAAAATTTGCTTGTCTCACTTTCTCACTCCTAACTTAGTTATTATAGCAAAGGAAATCAGCAAAAAAAAGCAGAAAGAAAGAATAAAAATAGATCAGATCCGCTAGACTGATGTTCAGCAGGACCCGATCTTTTATACGACCATTTATGAAATATCCCTATTAGTCAAAATAATTGAAGCTTTGTTTTGGTACTTGCGTTTTTTGTTCTTCCGGCGCTTTCAATTGACTGATTTGTGTTGTTTTCGCTTGTAATTCCGCCTGGTAAGCAGCTTCCAACTCCGCGCGTTCGTTTCTAAACTCGCGTTGCTGTTCTTCTTTTGCTTCTTCAATTTTCTTTTGCAGATCTGTTTGGTATTCTGATATTTCCTGAGTCAGCTGCTTGATTTGCTTTTTTTGCTGCCATAGTGTTGCCGAAGCAGTCAAGAATACGATCAGTGCACCAATCAGCGCAGAACCGATGATCACTAAGATCAACGGTGCAGAAAAGGAAGTGAAGCCAAAACTTACAGGGACATTTTTATTGTTCAATACAGCAAAAAGAACAATAATCAAAACTAAGATAAATCCAAGAATCACATTGCTTTGCTTTTTCAATTCCTCCACCTACTTTTTGTTAAAAATTCCGCTGGCTAAATAATCACCAATCGTTGGAAACAGCGTATAAAATTTTGATGCAACTTCTAAAATAAACGGTTGATTGATTTCCCGTTTTGGATGTCTCATATTGCGGACAATCATTTTTGCCAACTTAGTAGGTTCTAAAACGATTTGCCCGACTTTTTCCAAATAGCTTCCGCTTGGATCAGCCTTGTCAAAGAAATCTGTCTCGATTGGACCTGGATTTACTGT
Source organism: Enterococcus sp. HMSC072F02 (assembly GCF_001837725.1). Taxonomy (NCBI): domain Bacteria; kingdom Bacillati; phylum Bacillota; class Bacilli; order Lactobacillales; family Enterococcaceae; genus Enterococcus; species Enterococcus sp. HMSC072F02. Next base: position 41,116 of record NZ_KV833968.1, on the reverse strand, counting down.
CGTAACAGCTACACCAAGTGGTTTCAATTCTAATCGCAAGGCGTTGGAAAAGCCAAGGACTGCAAATTTCGTGGCAGAATAAACCGTTGATTTTGCAGTTGCCATTTTCCCAGCCATTGAGGCGATATTAATAATATGTCCTTGTCTTCTTTCTGCCATATTGATCGCAAATTTTTGTGTCAAAACCATCATTCCTAAGATATTGACTTCAAACATATCGTACGCTTTTCCGAGATCGAATGTAAGGAATTCCTCGAAAATACCAAAACCAGCATTGTTTACCAGAATATCGACACGTCCAACTTCTTCCATTACTTTTTCATATAGTTCATCCACACTATAAGGATCGCTGACGTCTACTTTGAAAGCATAAGCCTCTTTGCCACTCAAGCGTCTGCACTCGTCTCTGACACCTTCTACAAATGCCATTCTTCGTGCGCAACTTATAACGATTGCTCCTTGCTTTGCTGCTTCATAACAGATTTGCGCGCCTAGACCACCTGAACTACCTGTTACTAAAACAACTTTATCTTCTAAATTCATGCCTCATCCTCCTCACGAAATGGTATCTCAATGCTATCAAAATCTTTCATGATCGTTGTGTTTTCAAACACTTCTTTTGCTTCTTTTTCAAGCTCTAGAGCTGCTTTTCCTAAATATCTTGCACTGATATGAGTAAGCAACAACCGTTTTGCCTGCGCTTCTTTTGCTACTTCAGCAGCTTGATGAGTCGTGGAATGGAAATAGTTATGCGCCATTCTTGCTTCATCTTTATTAAATGTGCTTTCATGTACCAGAATATCACTGTTTTCCGCAAGCACAACAGAATTATGTGTTTTTCTCGTGTCCCCCAAAATAGTCACGATCCGCCCTTTTTTATTTGGGCCTACGAAATCTTTTCCATTGATCGTCCGACCATCTTCTAGTTGGATCGTTTCCCCTTGCTTTAGCTTGCCGTACAGTGGTCCAGCGGGAATGCCTAATTCTTTCAGACGATCCACCTGCAATTCTCCTTTATGATCATGTTCAACCACACGATAACCGAAACTGTCGATTCCATGATTTAGTTTTTTTGCATAAACAGAAAATTGCTGATCAGTAAAAATCGGGTCTGTTTCATTTAACTCGATGAATTTCAGCGGATAACTTAACCGTGTTTGCGAAATGCCTAAAGAGACTTTTATGTATTCCTCTATCCCTTTTGGCCCGTAAATCTCTAATGGCGTATCCCCACCTTGAAATGAACGGCTGCTGATGAGTCCGGGAAGCCCAAAAATATGATCGCCGTGTAAATGTGTAATGAAAATTTTTCCGATTTTTCTCGGACGGATAGTCGTTCGCAAAATCTGCATTTGCGTGCCTTCACCACAGTCGAATAACCAAACTTCATTACGTTCGTCTAAAAGTTTCAATGCTATGCTTGTCACATTTCTATGTTTTGCAGGAACACCTGCGCCTGTTCCTAAAAATTGTAATTCCATAATCTACCTGACTTTCTTTAAGTTCCTCTTTAATTTTAGGGGAAAAAGATAGGATAATCAACCGTAAGTCGAGAAAGGCTTCAAATAAAAATAATGTTCTTCTGTGATAACGTTTTCTTTAAACTCCTTTAAACTCCATTGTAAAAACAGCAGCGAATCCTTTTGAGATTCTCTGCTGTTTTTATTAATTTGAAGATTCGGAACTCTCATTGTCATCGGAAGATTGCGGATGTTTGTCCTCCCAAGTCTTTTGGGCAGCTTCTTTCGCCTGCTTTTCGGCTTCCTTCGCATCATGCACATCTTTTTCGACATCTTCATAATCCAAACGGGTGATTTCTCCGCCTAATTCCATCATCACTAATTGATTCAATGGACGATTGTCTTCTTCATCCGCAATCAAAATCAGTCCTGTAGCTCCTTCACCGATTTTATTTCCTACAAAGTCGAACACAGTCTGAGCATCTTTTATTTCTTTTGCATCTTGTGTCGCACCGATCATCCCTCCAGCAAACCATCCTAATAGAATCCCTAGCGGCCCACCTAATACGCCAACCAACATACCAATCAAACCACCAGTAGAAGATTTGTTATTACCAGTAAAGTCGATAAAATCTTCTATTTTGAATTGATGGGTTCCATTGGGATCATGGCTGACAACGGCCATCTGTTCTCCTTTGATCGAACGAACAGCATGGAGTTTTTTGATTTCTGAAAATGCCTGATATGCTTGGCTTTCTACTTGAAAATTTAAAATGATTACTCGCTTGCTCATTGAAAACGCCCCTTTCATACCTTCTTGTTATTTATTTTACCTTTAATTGTAAAATAAGAAAAGAAAAGCACTCTTTTCTACCTAATAAAAAAGGAGAATGGCCTCAGCCATACTCCCCTTAGATTTGAATCTATATTTTTTGGTATTTGTTTTTATTTGTTTGCCTATTCGACAAATTCAAATTCAAATTCACCGATACGGACAAGGTCGCCATCTTTCGCCCCACGTGCTCGAAGTGCCTCATCCACACCCATACCACGTAATTGACGAGCAAAACGCATTACCGTTTCATCATGATCGAAATTCGTCATTTGGAATAATTTTTCGATCTTCTCACCAGATAAGATCCACGTTGCATCTGAATCACGATTGATCTGGAACTCAGGACCTTCTGGATTGAATCCATAGTGTACAGTTTCTTCTTCCAGTTCTTCCTCGTACAATGGGAATTCTGGCGTTACTTCTAACAAGTCTGCTGTAGCATTCAATAACGCATCCAATCCTTGTCGAGTCACTCCAGAAATTGGAAATACTGGGATATCATCAGCGAATTCGTCTTCTTTTTCCTTGTTCAGCTGTTCTTTGAATTTCACTAGGTTTTCCTGTGCATCCGGCATATCCATTTTGTTAGCCACGATGATTTGCGGACGCTCTAACAAGCGTAAGTTGTAAGTAGATAATTCTTTGTTGATGGCAAGATAGTCTTCGTAAGGATCTCGTCCTTCCATCCCGCTCATATCGATCACATGTAAAATAACTCGCGTTCTTTCGATATGACGAAGGAATTGTGTACCTAGCCCAACACCTTGCGAAGCTCCTTCAATCAACCCTGGCAAGTCTGCTGCGGCAAAACTTCTGCCATCACTTGTAGTAACCATTCCCAAGTTAGGGACTAGTGTCGTGAAATGATAAGCGCCGATCTTTGGACGAGCAGATGAAATCACAGATAGCAAAGTCGATTTTCCAACAGATGGAAAGCCTACAAGCCCAACGTCTGCCAATACTTTCAATTCCAGTTCGATTTTTCGTTCTTGTCCTGGTTCCCCGTTTTCAGCAATTTCCGGTGCAGGGTTCCGAGGAGAGGCAAACCGAATATTTCCTCGTCCGCCACGTCCCCCTTTCGCCACAACTAGTGTTTGACCATTTTCAATTAAGTCTCCTAAAAGAGCACCAGTCTCTGCATCTCGGACAGTGGTTCCTTGCGGTACTTTCACATAGGTATCTTCTGAACCACGGCCGTGCATCCCTTTACTCATTCCATTTTCACCTGGCTGCGCTTTGAAATGGCGATTAAAACGAAAGTCCATCAATGTACGCAAACCTTCATCGACGACCAAGATGACATCACCGCCACGACCACCGTCTCCACCAGCCGGTCCGCCGTCAGGAACGTATTTTTCGCGACGAAATGCAACCATTCCGTCTCCGCCCTTGCCAGCTTTCACATCGATCGTTACTTGATCTAAAAACATGGACATAATTAAGTCCTCCTATTATTCAATTTATTTATTTGACTGCCTGAATTTCCACAATAAACAAAAGTCTTCCTTATTTTATCGGTGAAATCTGTTTTTGTCTATCATTTCAGCAAAAAGATTGATTGCCTTCTTCTTTTTTTATTATTTGGTAAGGTTTCCAACCATTTTTCTGCTATCGAGTATAATTTTTTGACAAAATATGCTTTGCGTAGCAGAATAACAGTGTATTAATTGTATTAATTGAGGATGCCGTTTCATAGCACCCCTAATAAAGGAGGAACTTTTGATATGACAGTAAAAGTAGGTATTAACGGATTTGGGCGTATCGGCCGTCTGGCTTTCCGCCGCATCAAAGAAGTATCAGATGATATTGAAGTAGTAGCAATCAACGACTTAACAAGTCCAACTATGTTGGCACAATTATTGCAATTTGACTCTACTCACGGTACTTATCCTGGCACAGTTACTGCAACAGAAGACTCAATCGTAGTGGATGGCGAAGCAACGCGTGTTTATGCAGAACCCGACGCAAGCAAAATCCCTTGGGTAAAAGAAAACGGTGTAGATATCGTACTAGAATGTACTGGTTTTTATACATCTGAAGAAAAAGCAAAAGCACATTTAGATGCTGGTGTCAAACGAGTAGTTATTTCTGCCCCAGCTGGTGCAATGAAAACCATCGTCTATAACGTCAATGATGATACATTAGATGAAAACGACCGAATCATCTCAGCAGGTTCATGTACAACAAACTGTTTAGCACCTATGGCTTATTTCTTGAATAATGAATTTGGGATCGAAGTTGGTACAATGACAACAGTCCATGCCTACACTTCAACCCAAATGCTGTTAGATGGACCAGTAAGAGGCGGTAATTTACGTGCTGCTCGTTCAGCTGCTGACAACACTATTCCACATTCTACTGGTGCTGCAAAAGCAATCGGCTTAGTTATCCCTGAGTTACAAGGAAAATTACAAGGACATGCGCAACGTGTTCCAGTCGTTGATGGTTCATTAACTGAATTAGTTTCAGTATTGAAAACCAAAGTAACTGCTGATCAAGTAAATGAAGCAATCAAAAAACACACAGTTGACAATCCTTCATTTGGGTATGATGACCGTCAAATCGTTTCTAGCGATGTCATTGGCACAACTCAAGGATCGATCTTTGACCCAACCCAAACAGAAGTAACAACTGCTGGCGATTTCCAACTTGTCAAAACTGTTGCATGGTATGACAATGAGTACGGATTCACTTGCCAAATGATTCGCTTACTAGAAAAATTCGCTAACTTGTAATTTAATAAATCAAACAATAAAACAAGCCTTTGACTGGATCCAGTCAAAGGCTTGTTTCTTTTTATCCTCTTGCATTTAAACTAGTTCAATGAACATATTGGCTTAAAAACTGTTGGACTACTTGCTGATACTTTTCAGGATCTGTCTTGTATGCTTCCGCATGCTCGGCTCCTTTTACAACATACTTTTCTTTTGGTCCCTTCGTTGCACGATAGACCTTATCCAACATTTCAAATGGTACAAATGTGTCTGCGTCTCCATGTATAAATAGCATTGGACGCTGGTTTTTCTTCAATTGATCCACTGCACTTGCCTCACCGAAAAAGTAGCCGGCACGGACTTTTGTCACTAGACTCGTTACTTGCATAAGCGGAAATGCTGGAAGACTAAACATATCGTCTAGCTGATACGCAAGCTCATCATGGACAGAAGAATAACCGCAATCTTCAATAATTGCTTTTACGTTATTTGGTAATTTTTCTCCGCTAGTCATCATGACAGTTGCTGCCCCCATGCTGACACCATACAGAACGATTTCTTGCGAGTTTCCATTTTCTTCTAACACTTTGTTGATCCACTGCACATAGTCTTTGCGCTCTGGCCATCCAAATCCAATATAATCCCCTTCGCTTTTTCCATGCCCTCTTGCATCAGGAACAAGGACATTGTAGCCCATATCATGGAACATCTTTGCATAATTGGTCATTGTTTCAGCATCTCCCATGTAGCCATGAGCAACTAGAGCTGTTTTTTCACTTTTCGTTTCAGCAGGAAGATAAATCGCTGATAATTTCAGACCGTCTTTCGAAGTGATTGTCCAATTTCTTCGGTTCTCTTTTGAACTAAACCACTTATGTGCATCCGTTTCTTTGGAGGTCTGTGTTGTACCTGGTGTATCTTCATCTAAAAAGTCTTTCTCAGACGGCACGACAGCATAATTATAAAAATAATTCCCTGCAAACAATAGCGCAACGATTAGAACTAGGGCAACGCCTAGAAGGATTTTCATCCAAAGTTTCATAAATTATCCATCTCATTTCTCTTTTTTCATCTAACCTTGAATTAGTATAATCAAAGAATCTCTACTATGCAATGTTCATTTTTATAACCTATAAAAAAACAAAATAAAAAAGCAGAAATAATTGGCTATTTCTAGCGGATTATTTCTGCAGCAACTCATTATCTATTTTTTATTTTCAATTAATTTAAAGCTTGACCAAGGTTTCAAAAAGTCAAGGAGGAACAGTTCGTCATCAGAAATTCTTCCTACAACATTGACCCGTCCGTCATTTTTCATGTCCTTCAAGGCGATTTGTGTTTCTCCCTTATATTGACCATACCCATCATTATCAATCAGCACATCACCATGATGCATATCTCGCGTATTATGAGGTGGAAAATCTTTTTCTTTATAATATACACGAGTCATCGTCGAACGAAGGATATACTCTGAGCGATCTCCTCGATAACTGTGGAGGTTGTCAAATAAGCAGATTCGTTCGTTTTCTGTAATCCCTTCTTCCGTATCTACTTTCAATGTTGGATAATCTGCATTAAAAGCTTCTGCCATTTCTTTCAATTCTTCTTCGCTTGCATACGCATTTCCAATAGAAATATCATCAATCAGCCCTGTAAGGATCAAATGCTTCACTTGTGTAGCAACCTCAAGGTCTCGGTGGTCTTCTAGTGTGCACAAGCCATCTTGTGTAGGCCAAGGGCCAAACTCAGCGGATTGCGAATTGACGAACGCCATCGTATTCAAATTATATTTTCTAAATTTTTCTGAACAAAAAACAAAATGGTCGTAGCCTAAACCAGAATATCGATGAGGATAAAAATTATGAGAACCTAATAAATTATCCGTGTTTGGCGAATAACTCATGATGTTGTCAACATAATTCGTGCCCGAACTCATATTGATCTCGATTTTGATACCGAAAGGATTACGCGTCATTTTTGCTTCTTCTGCTCCGGTGAACCCGATATCTAAGCGAACTCCATAGGCACCCATCTTATGGAAAAAAGATAAGTCATCGTAAGAAATCTCCAACTGTTCAAATAACGCTGGATTGATATCCACCATTACTTCCATGCCTAGGCTATTCGCATAATCAACTACTTCTTTAAATTCTGAAAGAACTTTTTCTTTGTCGTCGTTGATTTGCAGTAAACTGGTAAAAACCCGTTTATACCCATACTTATGAGCTAAATCCAAGTACGCTTTGTCCTTTTCAAATGTTGATCGTTCTGGATAAATCGAGATTCCTAATTTTCCCATATTACCATTTCCTCCTGCATCTTTTCGTTTTTGTATCCACTTACATTATAGCAAAGACAAGACAAATGGTCTACACCTTTTCTTTTTCTTTTAAAATAAATGATAAATTCCAATAATTTAAGTAGGTATTTCTCCTCTATTTTGTTATCATTAAAGATAACAAAATAGTAAATTGGAAAGGAATAGTTATGAAGAAAAATAAAGTTATTTTAAGTATTAGTTTAGCTGCAGCATTATTGTTTGCTGGTTGTTCCGCAAACAGTACGACTTCTCCTAATTCATCCGCTGAAAGTTCAAAGAGTACATCCACTGCGGAAAGTACAACTGCCAGTAGTGTCGATTTGAATGCATTGGAATTGCCACAATTGACGAAAGATGTAGCTGAAAATGAAGATTTGGTCGAAATGGTGACAAATAAAGGCACAATCAAAATCAAATTATTCCCTGAATATGCACCTAAAGCAGTTGAAAACTTTATGACACACGCAAAAGATGGTTACTATAATGGCTTGACTTTTCACCGCGTCATCAAAGATTTCATGATCCAAGGCGGCGATCCTAAAGGCGATGGCACTGGAGGCGAAAGCATTTGGGGAGAAGGATTTGAGACAGAGATTAACAACCACCTTTACAATATAAGAGGTGCGTTATCTATGGCTCGCTCACAAGATCCTAATAGTAACGGCAGCCAGTTCTTTATCGTTCAAAATTCAGATGACATGCATGATGGTCTTTTAAAAGATGATTACCCTCAAGCGATTATCGATGCTTATAAAAACGGCGGTTATCCTTCCCTTGATGGTCAGTACACTGTCTTCGGTCAAGTGATTGAAGGAATGGATGTCGTGGATGCTATTGCAAATGTCGAAACAGATAGTTCAGACAAACCAAAAGAAGAAGTAAAAATTGATAAAATCAATATACTGCAAGAAGCAAAATAAACAGAACATAAAAATAACGTCTGAATCTAGCAAATATGACAAAATGTGCTAGATTCAGACGTCTTCTTTTTACATAAAAAAGCAGGTAAGCATCCTTCTATTTTTCTATAACAACTTTTTTATGATCAAGCATTTTGGTTGACGATGAACGTGAATTCACACTCACAGACTTTTTTATCATCTACATATGCTGCAGATAACGCTGTACCGACTGACCCCTTCATTTTGGTGATTTCAAAATGACATTTCAGTACATCTCCTGGAACAACTTTTTGACGGAATTTGGCCTTATTGATTCCACCTATATAAGCTCGTTTTCCTAGGAACTCTTCTGATTTTAGGATAAGAATCGAACCTGCTTGTGCCAGTGTTTCTAGGATCAACGCACCCGGCATCACTGGATTGTCAGGAAAGTGACCTTGGAAAAAATCTTCATTGATCGTTACATTTTTTGTCGCCACGATCTTTTTTCCTGGTTCTAATGTATCTACATAATCAATATAACAAATAGGATAACGATTAGGGATCAAGTCCATTACTTCAGTAGCAGATAATACGTAAGACATAACTAAACTCCTTCTTTCAGGCAATTGCCATTTTCATTACTTTGACTATCAAAGTATCATATTCCTAAATATTTAGCAATCTTTTTTTAATTTAAGAAAAAATAGTTTGACAATCAAAACATTTTGACTAATAATTAAGAAATCAAGAAGTTATTTTAGCTATTATTTTCTATTTTTTACGACTATCAAATTTTTATCAGAAACAAAGGAGAGTCATTATGTCATTTCTAGAAGGAAAAAAAATCGTCATCATGGGCGTCGCTAACAAAAAAAGCATTGCTTGGGGGTGCGCTGAAGCAATGTTGAAACAAGGGGCAGAGATTATCTATACTTACCAAAATGAACGAATGAAAAAATCATTAGTCAAATTGGTCGGCGAAGAAGCATTCACTGTAGAATGTGATGTTTCTAGCGACGAAAGCATCGAAAAAGCAATGAATGCCATCGGTGAATATGCTGGAGAGATCCACGGCCTTGTCCATGCAGTTGCTTACGCCAACAAAGAAGAATTGTCTGGAAATGTGTCTGATATTTCCAGAGACGGCTATCAATTAGCTCAAGATATCAGTAGCTACTCTTTGATTGCTGTATCAAAATACGCACAACCGTTTCTTGCACCAAATAGCGGAATCGTTAGCATGACTTATCTAGGTTCAGAGCGCGCAATCCCGAATTATAACATGATGGGTATCGCGAAAGCTTCTCTTGAAGCAGCTATCCGTTATTTGGCAGCTGAATTTTCACCTAAAGGCATCCGAGTCAATGGTATTTCAGCTGGAGCAATCAAAACATTAGCTGTTACAGGGGTTAAAGACTATCAAAAACTGATCCAGTTATCTGAATCTCGTACGCCTGATCAGCAAGGTGTAACGATCGAAGAAGTCGGTAATGTTTGTGCTTTCTTGATTAGTCCTCTTTCCAGCGGAATCATCGGTGATATTATCTACGTTGACAAAGGTGTCCATCTTTCATAACCCTTTTGTTGCATTCTTTAAAGTAAAACATATAAAAATCAGGAAAAAACTTTTTAAAGTCTCTTCCTGATTTTTTCTTTTTTACGTTTTTTCAACTTATTACTTTGAAATTATTCCACGACTTCAATCCAGCCTTCTGGTGCTTCTATGTCCCCGAATTGAATACCTGTCAATTCATCATACAACCGCTTGGTTACTGGTCCTACTTCCGTTTCGCTATAAAATACATGCAGGTTGTTATTGTGATAAATCCCGCCGATTGGAGAAATAACAGCCGCTGTACCACATGCACCAGCTTCTGCAAATTGATCTAGATCATCAATGAAAATATCTCCTTCTATTGCTTGAAGTCCTAGTCGTTCTTCAGCTAATTGCAGCAAAGAATATTTCGTGATACTTGGTAAGATAGATGGCGATTGCGGGGTGATGAATTTTCCGTCTTTCGTAATCCCAAAGAAATTTGCTGCCCCTACTTCTTCGATTTTCGTGTGTGTGGCTGGATCAAGATAAACACAATCTGAGTAATCCAGTTCTTTTGCTTCTGTTCCTGGAAGTAAACTTGCTGCGTAATTTCCGCCGACTTTTGCTGCGCCAGTTCCCTTAGGAGCAGCACGATCGTAATCAGATACAATAAAGTTCGTTGGTTTTAGCCCACCTTTGAAATACGCTCCTACTGGCGTACAGAAGACGACAAATAAGTATTCTGGAGCAGGATGGACACCGATGTTTTCACCGACCCCAATCAGTAAAGGACGCAAGTATAATGTAGCGCCTGTTCCATACGGAGGCACGAAAGCTTCATTTGCTTTTACCACTTGCTTAACAGCATCAACGAACATTTTTTCAGGGACCATCGGCATCAGCAAGCGTCTAGCACTTTGATTCATCCGACGACTATTTTGTTCAGGTCGAAAGAGATTGACCTTCCCGTCTTTTCGACGATAAGCTTTTAGACCTTCAAAACATTGCTGACCATAATGAAGCGCTGGAGAGCCTTCATGAATCGTCAGGTAATTATCTTCTGTCAATTCCCCTTCTTCCCATTGTCCGTCTTTCCATTTGGCAATGAAACGCCAAGGAGTTTTGATATAAGAAAATCCTAAATTATTCCAATCGATTTGCATATATTTACCACCTTCGTTATTTTCTCCACATTTTATCATTATCCATATTGTTTGTCATTTTATTTTCAGCTTTTTTCCTTCATTATAGTTATTTTTGCTATTTCCTTTTTTGAAAACTTCTTGGTACAATACAGAAAGAATCAAATTTTAGAAAAGAGGATTTTATGTTTTCATTATTAGCAACTGCCGGTACGACAGACTCTTCTGGCGAGACATTGACAGATCAAGCTGTCAGCAAAGTAAATGCGTTTCAGCGGTTTTGGGACGGGATTGATTGGGACGCTATTTTGGCTGCCTTTATCCAAAAAAGTTTATATCTGGTTTTTTTGATCATCCTTTTTTGGATTCTTCACCGTGTGGGAAAATATCTGATTGATAAGTCTTTTAATCAGTATTCTAAAAAAGCCATTCTAAACGAGAGCCGCTTAAAGACTTTACATAGTCTTTTAAATACTATTTTTCATTATACCCTTGGTTTCTTCTTTATCTATGCAATTTTATCTGCTATCGGTGTACCGATCGGATCACTTTTGGCTGGTGCCGGAATTGCAGGTGTGGCGATCGGTCTTGGTGCCCAAGGGTTCATGAGTGATGTTATTACCGGATTTTTTATTATCATGGAACAACAGATGGATGTTGGAGACTACATCAAGTTAGCAAACTTAACGATTGAAGGAACCGTCGTATCTGTTGGTATCCGTACCCTTCAGCTAAAAGCAACGGATGGTACTGTCCATTTCATCCCGAATCGAAACATCACCACGATCAGCAATCTTTCTCGTGCAAATATGCAAGTACTTTTAGATATCCGGATCGTTCCTGAAGAAGGATATGACAAAATCTATGAGATCATTGATCGAGTAAATCATACATTAGCTGAAAAATACCAAGAAGAGCTTCAAACTGAACCTTCCATATTTGGTTTAGTGGATCTTGGTAATAGTAATTTTGCTATTCGTACGGTCTGCTACGCATTGAACGGAAAACAATATGCCTTAAAAGAAGAGTTTTTGAGCTCCTATGTCAAAGAATTGACAGCTTCTGGGTTCACGATTCCGAACAGTCCAATTGCTGTCGGAAAATAATTTGGTCAAACGATGCAACGGATCTCACTAAAAAGAGCGTGGGACAAAAGTAAAGAACACTTTTGTCCCACGCTCTAAACACGTATAAACGGCGGAAGTAGAAGCAAATTCTTCGGAAATAGCTGAAATTCACAAAAATTTGAAAAGCAATTTTCGTGAATTTCTTCTTATTTCTTGGAGTTAAACGCTTCTGTCCCAGCCTCTTTTTCAAGATAAAGTCAAAACTGGTACGCTTTTGTTTCTACTTATTTTTTGATTATCTTTCAGTTTCTCGTTCTTTAGCTCACAATATCGATTTGTTCTTTTAATTCTTCGATTTTTGGAGACAATATATTGCGACGTTCTAATTCATGCACCATGAAGTTTACGGCTTTAAGCAGCTCTTTCCTTGTGATGATTCCTTTGAAAACCCGTTCTTCTGTGACAACCGGTAAAAAAGGCGAATCAACTAACAAATGGAGTACTTCTTCTAGTTCCCAATTTTCATCAATCGTCGGAACATCCGTTTCTGTTACATCAGCAACTGTTAGTCCTTCTAAGGGATCCATGCTGATTGTTTGCAAGTCAATCATTTTATTGACCACATCTGATAAACTTACTAGTCCTACAAAGTGATCATCTTTTCCTAATACAGGAATTTTGGAATAACCGACCTTCGATAAGACAAGTAAACCATGGGATAATGGATGATGATACATAACATTTGCCACATTTTCTGCAGGAATCAAAAACGTTTCCTGATTTTCCAGCAGCATTTCTCTTACTATAGGTCCAATCATCTGATGGCCTCCATTTCTATTTCATTCAACACTACTATTTTACCGAAACCGGATGCAAAATTCACAAAATAAAGCTTATTTTTATTAAAAATTAGAGTTTTTTTATTCAGCGCTCTCTCGAAAAAGAAAAGGCCAACTCTTCAACTGCCTGATGGGCACGGTTATAGTATTGAACAGAAATTTGGTCATCTAAACTTTCAATAAGAGCATATGATGGGATTTGGATCGGGCCTCTAGGTTGAGAAATGCTTCCAGGATTCAAAAATAGGATTTTCTGATCCATCTCACAGCCTATTTGATGGGTATGACCAAAAAATACCATATCGGCATTTGCAGCTCGAGCTTCGATTGCTAACTGTGTCAAACCAAATCGGACATTCGATAAATGACCATGAGTCATGAATACTGTATCCTGACCAGTTTGGATCACTTTTTTCTGTTCGAATCCTGGTCCATAATCACAATTACCTTGAACCACTTGGAATGTATCCCATAATGGGTCAGAAGCTTCTAATTCCGAATCACCACAATGGAAAAAGATATCCACTTCAGAACGATAGCGATCTACTAAGTCAACGAGGATATCTCTGTCCCCATGATTATCACTTACTACTAAATACCGCATCTATCTCTCTCCTTCCAGCCATTGTTTCCACTCGGCACTCAATTTTTTCATTGCTTGAGCCCGATGACTGATCTTGTTTTTTTCTTCGCTCGATAATTCTGCTGCTGTTTGTTTCTTACCTTCTGGGATAAATAAAGGATCATACCCAAAGCCGTTTTCGCCAGATGGTATACGGGCTACTCGACCGGGCCATTCCGCTTCTACTACAAGGCTATCTTTTTTTGGTGCCGCGAATACTAGTGTACAATGGAATTGTGCTGTTCTTTTTTCATCTGGTACATCTGTCAATTCATATAATAATTTGGCGTTATTCCCCGCATCACTTTTTTGTTCCCCTGCAAAACGTGCAGAATAGATTCCTGGCATACCGCCTAATGCATCCACTTTCAAACCTGAATCATCTGCTAAGACTGGTTGATCAAGTAATTGTGCAATCGTTTCTGCTTTTAATCGGGCATTTTCTTCAAATGTGCTGCCAGTTTCTTCTACATCTGGCAATTCAGGATAGTCAAGTAATGTTTTTACATGATATCCCGCTTCTTTGAACATATTTCGAAACTCTTCTGCTTTTCCTGGATTTCTTGTCGCAATGATGATTGTTTTTGTTTCTTCTATCCGCTCATTATCTTGAGCAAATTCTGTTAGCAAAGCATGTTTTTGCTCTTTGATCAAATCTTCAATCGCGTTTTTTCCAAAAAAGAGCATTTCATTCAACTGTTCTCCATCAAACGTTGCTTCTTCTCCAGTTCCTTGAATCTCCACGAATTTTCCTGATTCTGTCATCACGAGATTCATATCTACAAGTGCTGCGGAATCTTCTTGATAGTCCAAATCTGTCACGCAAGTCCCATCCGGCAAGATCCCTACGCTAACTGCAGCAAGATGCTCTTTAATTGGATCTTCTGACAATTCCTTTTCTCTTAAAAGCTTTTCAATTGCTAGTCTCAACGCGACGAATGCCCCAGTGATGCTAGCTGTTCTAGTTCCGCCATCCGCTTGGATCACATCGCAGTCTATGATGATACTACGCTCTCCCAGCTTTTCCAAGTCTATTACTGCACGCAAGGAGCGACCAATAAGACGCTGGATTTCCATTGTTCTACCAGAAAGTTTCCCTTTGCTGCTTTCTCTACGATTTCTCGTACTCGTTGCTCGAGGTAGCATACTGTATTCAGCAGTTACCCACCCTGTTCCTGTTTCTCTCAAAAAGGGCGGTACAGAATCCTCTACTGTTGCAGAACAAATAACTGTTGTATCACCAAAACGGATCACAACCGATCCCTCTGGATATTTGAAAACATTTGTTTGAAGCTCCAGTTTACGAAGCTCTTGGGCTTTTCTCCCGTCATGACGCATCCTTATTTCCTCCTAATTCAATATGATCTACATTTAGGTGTCCGATTCCAAGCCAGTCTTCGGCTATTTCTTGGAAAAGTTTAGCAGATCCTGTTGTATAAAACTGACATAATGTCCGTCCATTTTGCGGTGAATTGCTCAAATTGAAATAATCGAGTAGCATAGATACTTCACCTACTGTTTCTGCTCCAGAATCGATCAGTTGAACATTTTCACCCACTACATTTTGAATGATGGGGCGTAATAATGGATAATGGGTGCATCCCAAAATCAATGTATCGATTTTTTTAGTCGTTAACGGAGCTAATGTTTCTGCCACGATTTTTTTTGCCACAGATGAATGGTATTCATTACTTTCGACAACTGAAACAAATTTGGGACAAGCAAGACTTGTCACAGTCAATTCTGGCACTTTCTCTTTCAGTGCTTTTTCATAAGCTTGACTTTTTACCGTACCAATCGTACCGATAATGCCAACTTGTTTATTTTGTGTTTTTTTTACTGCCGCTCTTGTACCGGGAAGGATCACACCGATGACTGGAATAGAAAGAGCAGCTTTGATTTCTTCTAAAGCAACCGCAGTTGCGGTATTGCAAGCAATCACTAGCATCTTGATTCCTTGCTCCACCAGATAATCCGTCATTTCCCAAGTATACTGGATTACCTGTTCCGCGGGTCTAGGGCCATATGGGCAGCGTGCTGTGTCTCCTACAAATAAAATATTTTCATTCGGTAATTGTTTCAGGGCTTCTTTTACTACAGTCAAGCCGCCGACACCTGAATCAATAAATCCGATAGGGCGATTATCTGTCAATCGTATCATCCTTTTTTTCAATAAATTCTATCCTCCCTATTGTGTACTTTTTAGCGTGAATTTTCAAGTGCTCTCACTTGCTTAAAACAATCAAACTCTCTTTTTTTCGAATGGAAAGAGGAAAAGCGGTTGTGACTTTAGTCTGCCACAACCGCTAAAAGAATCATCTATTAATAACTGTACCGTCTCTTTTCCAAGTAACCGGAAAGCAGAGAAAGCGCGTAACACACCACGAAATACATAAGTGTCATGATGATGAACATCGGAAGCACATAATTGGTATTCTGTCCATAAATAATACGTGCTTGATGAGAAAGTTCAGGTAAAGAAATGATTACTGCTAATGAAGTATCTTTAATCAGTGAAATCAATTGGCTCACAATTGCCGGAATCATTGATTTGAATGCTTGCGGCAAGACGATCGTCCGCATCGTTTCTACATAAGTCAGTCCTGTTGACAATCCTGCCTCCATCTGCCCTTTCGGAACAGCATTAAGTCCTGCTCGGAAAATCTCCGACAGCATAGCTGATTCAAAGATCGTCAATGCTGCAACAGTGGACCAGAAGATGTTCATCTGAATACCAATCTGAGGCAAGGCAAAATAAGTGAAGAAAATGATCAATAATAATGGAAGATTTCGTATGATATCGATCACAATACCAAGGATTTTGGACAAGAAAGGGATGTTCGCAAAACGAATCACACCTGCCAGACCACCAATCAAGAAACTGAAAATGATCGAAAACAATGAAACTTCAACAGTAACCTTTAATCCTTCCAATAAAAAACGGACATTCATCCATGAAAAAGCGCCGCTAAAATCCATGTATTTCCCCTCCTTCTATGAACGAACCGCCCATTTTTTCTCAAGATAAACCATTAAGTAAGATAACGGCAGCGTAATAACTAAGTAAAATAACCCAACGATGATATACGTATCGAAGGTATTGAATGTTTCACTGGCGATCAAGTCTCCTTGATACATCAAATCCAAACCAGCTACGATTGCTAAAATAGACGAGTTTTTCACAAGATTAATAAATTGGTTGCCTAATGGCGGAATAACGATTTTGAATGCTTGCGGCAAAACAATATAACGCATAATTTCTGGATAGGTAAATCCAGAAGACAATCCTGCTTCTGTTTGGCCTTTTGGTACGGTTTGAATCCCTGAACGTACCGTTTCAGCAATAAAAGCGGATGTATAGATAGTCAATCCAATCGTCCCAGCTTGAAATCCGTCTAGATTAAACCAATAAATCGGTACGACAACATAAAAAAACATCACGATAATCAATAATGGAATGTTTCTAAAAAATTCTACATATGCCTTTGCTAAGGCACTCACTATTTTATTCTTTGATAATTGGAAGATTGCCATCAACGTTCCGATAATCAAACTAAACACAAGTGCTAAGACACTCGAAAACAATGTGATCTTGAACCCGTCGACAAAGATTGGTCCATAAGTCTGTATCAATTCGCTCATTGCCTCTCCCCCTTACTCTACTTTTCCTTCAGTTTCATTTGGAAACCATTTTTGATAGATTTTATCGTATGTGCCATCTGCATGCATTTCCTCTAGCGCCTGGTTAACAGCTTTCAAGAAGTTTTCTTGTCCTTTGTTGATTGCAATTCCATAAGGTTCATTAGTAAACGTTCCGCCGACTAATTCGTACTCTGGATTTTCATCTGCAATCCCTAACAAGATCGCATTATCCGTAGTCATCGCATCTCCCTGGCCAGATTGTAAGGCAGTAAATGCTTCTGCATAATTTTCCAATTCCAGAATGTTTGCATCTGGTGCATGCTGTCGGATATTCGCAGCCGACGTAGAACCTTTGACTGCTAGAACTGTTGTAGAAGCATTCAAATCATCTACACTTTTGATTCGGCTTCCCTTCTTTACCAACAAAGCTTGGCCAGCATCGAAATAGACATCTGAAAAATCGACTTGTTTTTTTCGTTCATCTGTGATCGTCATCGTCGCAATGATTGCATCGATGTTTCCGTTTTTCAATAACGGGATCCGCGTTTTAGAAGTGACTTCAACAAATTCCGCTTTTCCATTTTCACCAAGGATCTTTTCAGTGATAGCTTTTGCAATATCTACATCAAATCCTTGTACGGTTCTGCTCTCAATATCCATCATTCCAAATAATCGAGTATCATATTTGACACCCCAGATGATTTCATTGGTAGATTTGCTTCGCTCTAAAATATCTTCATTTGCCAACCCATTTCCTTTACATCCGGCTAGTGCAAGAAAAGCAATGCCTAAAAGGAAAATCAGGCGTATCTTTTTAAACCTGCGCATCTTTTTCCTCCTATCAATGATTGATAACTTTACTGATAAATTGCTGTGCTCGGAATTCATTTGGATTTTCGAAAAAGTCTCTCACATTTCTGCTATCTTCCAATACTTCTCCGTCAGCCATGAAGATGACACGATCCGCAACTTCTTTGGCAAAGCCCATTTCATGCGTCACGACAATCATTGACATACCATCATGCGCCAATTTTTTCATGACGTCCAATACATCACCAATCATTTCCGGATCCAAAGCAGAAGTAGGTTCATCAAACAGGAGCATCTCAGGATTCATCGCTAAACCTCTGGCGATTGCCACCCGTTGCTGTTGTCCACCGGATAACATGGAAGGATAAGAATCTTTCTTATCTAACATATTGACAGTTTTCAGAAATTTCTCCGCGTTTTTGATTGCAGTTGCCTGGTCTTGCTTTAACACTTTGATTGGTGCTAATGTAATATTTTCCAGAACGGTTTTATTAGGATACAAATTGAAATGCTGGAAAACCATGCCGATATTCTTTCGGACTTCTGTCAATTTTGTCCTTTTATCATGCAAGTCAGCATCATTAATTAGTAGCTTGCCTGAAGAAATCGTCTCTAATCCATTGATACAGCGAAGCATCGTGCTCTTTCCTGAACCAGAAGGACCAATGACAACGACAACTTCTCCTTTCTCGAATTCGAGATTGATATTTTTTAATGCGTGGAACTTGCCATAATATTTATCCACGTGATCAAATTTAATCATTGCCATAGAATTACACTCCCATTATTATTTAGTAAGATTTCTTTTAAAGATGTATAATAAAATACATTATATCTGATAGTTTAGTAATTTGTAAAGTTTCTTAGAACGTTTATTCTCCCATAAATATTTCTTTCATTTCTAATCTATTAGTTATTTTATCCTCTTTCCTTGTTTTTTCCTTAGGAACTGTTGTTTCTTGTCAGGAAAAACGGTAAGATATTAAGTGCTCAGACTTACAAATCGTAAAGAGGTGTCTTTTTTGAAAAATATTATTTTAACGGGAGATCGACCAACTGGGAAGCTGCATTTAGGGCATTACGTCGGTTCTCTAAAAACCCGAGTGGCTATGCAAGCAGATGAAGACAACCAACTGTTTGTCATGATTGCTGACATGCAAGCACTGACCGATAATGCTAAAAATCCTGAGAAGGTTTCATCCAATGTCTTGCAAGTTGCTTTAGACTATTTAGCCGTGGGATTAGATCCTGCAAAATCTACTTTATTTATCCAATCACAAATTCCGGAATTAGCTGAGTTAACCATGTATTATTTGAACTTGGTCAGCGTAGGACGCGTTCGTCGCAATCCGACTGTCAAAACAGAAATCGAACAAAAGAAATTCGGTGAAAGCGTGCCTACAGGATTTTTTATCTATCCTGTTTCTCAAGCAGCAGATATCACTGCATTCAAAGCGAATCTCGTTCCTGTTGGCGAGGATCAAAAACCAATGCTAGAGCAGACACAGGAAATTGTACAAAGCTTCAATCATACATATGGTGAAGTCTTGGTGGAACCAAAAGGCGTATTCCCACCAAAAGGAATGGGTAGATTACCTGGAATCGATGGAAATGGCAAAATGAGTAAATCGTTAGGAAACGGTATTTATATCTCCGATCCTGCCGATGTCTTAAAGAAAAAAGTCATGAGTATGTATACTGATCCAAACCACATCCATGTACAAGACCCTGGACAAGTAGAAGGGAATATGGTCTTCACCTACTTGGATGTATTCGGAACAGATAAAGAAGCAATTGAAGAAATGAAAGCTCATTACCGCCGCGGCGGACTTGGTGATGTAAAGATCAAACGATACCTCATTGATGTATTGGAAGCTGAATTTGCACCGATCCGCGCGCGCCGAGAAGAATTGGAAAAAGATCCTTCAGCTGTTATGGAAATCTTACGTAAAGGTAGTGAAGAAGCTGCTAAAGTAGCTGCACAAACACTTTCTGAAGTAAAATCAGCAATGGGGATCAATTACTTCCATTAATACACCGGTGAATCCATCTTAGTGACATCATTACCAAACTCAAAAAACCGAACAATAGTTGAGTAGCTGCTTACTTGCATGCGTACGCTCTCTATCGTTCGGTTTTTTGATGTTCAAAATCAGAATCAGAGACTTTCACTTTAGTTGAAATAATTGGCCAGTTCTTAGTCCGTGACGACTTGTTTGTCGATCACTTGAGTGGTTTCTTCAAGAAGTGTCGTATACTGCTTTTCACAGTTGATCAGTTTTTTCAATGCATCTTCGTATTCATTGATCGGCTGAGTGGCGACCACAGCTTCAGTGACATTCCCTTTTTCAAGTGCGGATATTTTGTTCAACTGTCGTCAAAGAAGGGCCAAAAGCTGTGTCCCCCTCATTTTTATTGGTAGTTTTTTATAGATTTTCTACTATTTCTTTTCTTACTAAATAGTTCCTTTATTCTCCATATTTAATGAAGTGTTTAAGATATTTATATAAGGTAAACAAAGAATATACTATCGCTATTACAATTACTGGAATGATTAAAAATCTAGTTTGAATATCAAAAAACATTAAAATATAAACGATTAGTAAAAAGCCTCCTACAAAAAAAGCAATAGATGAAGCTCCTAATGCACCTTTTTTTGAACTTCAATCGGTTTATCTTTAAAAGTATTCCCAGCAACTATTCCATACCATTTGCCTCTTCTAAGTTGAATACCAACGATTATTAATAAAAGACCAAGAACAACTAACATGAACACCACTACCACCTCCTTTAATCTCTGAAGTAGCCATGTGCAAAACGTCTGAAATTCAATTAATGATACACTAAGAAAAAATGGTTGGGATTACCACCTCGGTCATTTTTCCATATTCAGCAGATTAAATGTCATGATTTCTTATCCAATAAACCTCTTATTAGTATATAGCCAAAACTGTTCTTTGAAAATTAGCGATAAAAATAATGATTTTCCTGTTCATTTAAAATCTAATTACTTGTGTAATAAAACTCTCCCTTTTCAATTTCATCTTCTCTTTTTTATCATACTTACATAGCAGTGTTATTGATAGTCTTTCACTGTGAATACGACGGCTCGATACCTACCTATTTTTCTGATTTTAGAAATTTATGGAATCTACCTGAAAAATAAAAAAGAGCAGAACCGAAGATGGATCTGCTCAAGTATCTACTCTATATAAAGTGTTTTTAAAAAAACATTTTCAAAAGCATGGACGACTGATAACTATTTTGCTTCTAACTTTTAACGAATACTTGCTCCAAGCGTTTCTGTCAAAGCTTTTGTTACCTTATCCATTGCTTTATTGATTTCTTCATCTGTCAATGTTGCTTCAGGATTGACGAATGTCAGGCTATAAGCCATGGATTTATGTCCTTTTTCGATGTTTTCTCCTTGATAGACATCAAATAATTGGATATCTGTTAAAAATCTTCCGGCAGCAGAATCGATAACTTCTGTTAATTCCTGATTTGTCACAGTTTCTTTTACAAGCAAAGCGATATCCCGGCTGACTGCTGGGAATTTTGTCACTGCTTCAAAAACGATTCCTTTTTGAGCAGCTTCCACTACAGCAGATAAATCAAACTCAGCTACATATGTTTCTGGAATATCATAACTTTTGGCAATTGTCGGATGCACTTGACCGACAAAACCGATAAATTGTTCGCCAAGGTAAATCGCAGCAGTTCTTCCAGGATGCATTTCTTTTATTTCTGTCACTGTTTGATAATGGATATCTTCATGGATACCTAGTTGTTCAAATAAGTTTTCTAAAAGACCTTTGATGGTGAAAAAGTCTACGTTTTGTGCTTTCGTCTGCCAATCTTTTTCTTCCCAAACACCAGAAATAGCGATTGCTGCATGTTTTACTTCTTGTGGCAGATGTGCGCGCGGATCATTTTCTTGGAAGAATACCCGACCGATTTCATATAAAGCAATCTCTGTATTTTTTCGAGCAGTGTTATAACTGATATCATCTAATAGTCCGCTGATCAAATTCATTCGTAATACAGAACGTTCTTCGCTCATTGGCCAGTCCAAACGTGTAATATTACTTTCTTTTATAACAAACTGTCTTGATTTTTCTTCTGTTGTCAATGCATAACTGATTGCTTCGCTCAATCCGCTTCCTTCAAAGATTGTACGAATTTTACGAGTAGTTTCTTGTTCTTTTGACAAGCTTCCAGCAACCGTTTCTCCACTTGGAAGTGTAGATGGCAACTGGTCGTATCCATAAATACGAGCAACTTCTTCGATAATGTCTGCTTCGATTTGGATATCCCAGCGTCTTGGTGGTACGACTACGGAATAAACATGATCCTTTTCTTCATAGCCAAATCCAAGTGCTTCAAAAATCTCATTTACTTCTTTAACGACAAGAGATGTTCCTAAATATTGATTGATGCGTTCAAGTGAAATCTTCACTGATACGTCTTCTGCTTTAATCTCTGAACCTTTGACCGCGCCTTGTAGAACTTCCCCACCTGCAAGAGAAACGATCATTGCTGCAGCAACCTCACTGGCTTCTCCAACAGTTGCATGGTTGATCCCTTTTTCAAAGCGTGCAGAAGATTCGCTACGCAAATTAAATTGTTTTGCTGTACGACGGATCGAAATTGGATCAAACAAAGCAGATTCCAGTGCCACTGTTGTTGTTTCATTCGTGATCTCTGAATCTAATCCACCCATGACACCAGCTAAAGCAACTGGTTCTTTGCCATTAGTGATGACAAGATTGTCAGTTGTCAATTTCCGAGATTCTCCATCTAACGTGACTAATGTCTCATTTTCTTTTGCATGTCGGACAAGGATCTCGTTTGATTTCAATTTGTCGTAGTCAAATGCATGTAGTGGTTGTCCGAATAAAAGCAAAATATAGTTCGTCACATCTACTACATTGTTGATTGGGCGGATGCCTTCATTCATCAAAAGATTTTGCAGCCATTGAGGACTTGGTTGGATTCTTACTCCTTCAATGATGCGGATTTGATAGGCAGGAACGACTTCTTTATCTTCAACTGTCACTTGGATCTTATCGCTAGCAAGTTGTGATGATTCTACTAATTTCTCGTCATCGAATGTAGGCGTCTGACGATAGATTGCTCCAACTTCATAAGCTACGCCACGCATTGACAATGCATCTGCACGATTTGGTGTGATAGACAATTCAATGATCGAATCATCCATATCTAAATAAGAAAAAACTGGATCGCCATTTACAGCTTCTTGTGGCATATAATAGATACCTTCAGCGTATTCTTTCGGTATAACACTGTCTGAATAGCCAATTTCTTGTAACGAGCAAATCATGCCATTTGATACTTGACCACGCATTTTCCCTTTTTTGATCTTCACATTTCCAGCAATCCGTGAGTTAGGAAGCGCAACAATCACTTTGATTCCGACCTTCACATTAGGCGCTCCACAAACGATTTGAGACAGTTCGTCTTCGCCAATATCGACTTGACAAATAGAAAGGTGATCGGAATCTGGATGTGGTACACATTCCTTGACTTCACCGACAACGATTTTTTTCAAGCCTTCTTCTGGAACCGTGATTCCCTCGACTTCGATTCCTGTTACAGACATTTTATCCGCTAATTCTTTTGGTGTTACATTCGATAAATCCAAATAACGATTAAGCCATTTATATGAAACTAACATCTTCTTACTCCCCCTTGAACTGACTTAAGAAACGTAAGTCATTTTGATAGAAATTACGGATATCATTCACTCCATACCGCAACATAGCTACGCGGTCTGGTCCAAGGCCGAAAGCAAAGCCTGAATATTCTTCTGGATCGATTCCTGACATCTTCAACACATTCGGGTGCACCATGCCAGCTCCTAAAATCTCGATCCATCCAGTGTATTTACATACGTTACAACCGGCACCACCACATTTGAAACAACTGACATCTACTTCTACTGATGGCTCCGTAAATGGGAAATAACTTGGACGCAAACGGATTTCACGATCTTCCCCAAACATTTTTTTCATTACGACTTCTAATGTTCCTTTAAGATCGCCCATCGTGATGTTTTTATCAACAACTAGCCCTTCAATTTGATGGAACTGATGGCTGTGGGTCGCATCATCTGTATCTCTGCGGAAAACTTTTCCAGGCGAGATCATTCGTAGAGCACCCTTAGAGAAATCATGCTTTTCCATTGTCCGTGCTTGGACTGGTGAAGTATGTGTCCGAATCAATATCTCGTCTGAAATATAGAAAGTATCTTGCATGTCCCTTGCCGGATGGTCTTTTGGCAGGTTCATCCGTTCGAAATTGTAATGGTCAGACTCTACTTCGTAACCTTCCACGATCTGATACCCCATACCTACAAAAATATCTTCAATTTCTTCCATGATTTGTGTCACGATATGACGTGTACCATGCTTTACTTTTCTACCAGGCAATGTCACGTCTACTGTTTCTTTTGCCAAAGCCGCATTTAACGCTTCTTCTTCTAACACTTGTTTTTTTCGCTCTATTTCTTCTGTCAAAAGGTCTCGGATCTCATTTGCGAAACTTCCGACTTTTGGACGTTCTTCTGGACTTAGATCTTTCATCCCACGCAATACTTCTGTGATCGGTCCTTTTTTTCCTAACGTTTCAACACGTATTTGATTTAATTCTTTTAAATCTTGTGCCGCCGTGATTTTGACGATTGTTTCTTCTTTCAAGCTCTCTAATTGTGCTTGTAAAGACATGTGCTTGTTCCTCCTTTAAATTCCAAATACAAAACAAAAAGACCTCATTCCTGTTAAGGAACGAGGTCTTCGCGTTACCATCCTAATTTGCGATAAATAAACTTACATCGCACTCTTACTTCGTTAACGACAGTTGCCGGTCTGATAATGATCAGACGAACTCGGAAAGTGAACTTCATTTTTCAAACACAGGACCTGTTTTCAGTCTGTGACAGATCTCCCTGAACTGGTTTAGCCAAACTACTCTTTTTCGTCATCGTTCTTTTACTTATTCGTATGGACTATAGTTTACAAGATTTTTTTTACAAAATCAACCGCATTCTTCCTCTGTGACCCATTTTTCGCTCCAAACTTGTATTTGACGCATTGCTTTTTGCAAGTCTGCTCCTTTTTCAGTCAAGAGATATTCTGAACGGCTTTTTTCACTACAGGCAATGTTTCGAGTGACTATTCCTTCTTTTTCCAATTCCTTCAAGCGTTCGACCAATACCCGATCACTAACCATCGGGATTTTTGCCGCAAGCTCGACAAAGCGTTGCGGACCATTTTCGAGTAGTACATCGATAATCAATCCGTTCCATTTTTTTCCTAAAATAGAGAACGTTTTTTCAAATTTAGGACACAAAACGAATTCTGTCTGTGTTAGCTCCATCATACTCACCTCTTCCCAGAGTATAGCATAATCCTTACAAAATATAAGTCAAGTTTGCTCAATTATAATTATTTATTAATGTTTATGATTCGTTTCACTCGAAGTAAAATTAGGAAAACATTTTCTACAGGTTTATTCAGTGCTTCTGTCATTGCTTGTTGGTAAAGTCTTAGCTGTCCCTGATATTTTTGGACGATCGCGTCTATTTCTGCTGGATCATCCGGATGTAAAATGAAATCTGTTTTAAAATCATAGATATGGAGATGATCTTTTTCTTCTAAGTATCCATCGACGATTCCGTGGATCAATAGCTCATCTTCCTGATTTGGATAGTCTTGAAATACTTCATCAGCAGAAAGCAGCATGGAAAAAGGTTGTTCCCGTTTTACGTTTTCTTTGTTGGCAATCAACTGTTGCCCAAGTTCTGTTTGAAAGAACCATATAATAGAAGAAACATCTACTTTTTTTGCGACCTTTTCGTCTATTAAACGTTTCTTTACTAATTCCTGCAACTTTTGATTGATGCTCTCTGTAGTTGGCATCTCTAATGGCAGCAATTGCAATAAAGCATGGGTAGCTGTTCCAACAGCAGCTGCCGACACTTGCCGATCTTTTTGTAAAAATTTTGGTTCTGCTAGTTGTTCTTGCGTATAACGGAATTGACGAGATGCTGCCTTTGTCTGACTACTTTCCAGAGTCAAGCGTGATTCTTGTGTATCATCTGGATCTTCGAATAATCGTTTGATCTCAGATACAGATTGATAACTTGTGGTTTGCGAAGAAGCCTGATAAGAATATTCATAGGCTAGACGTTTTTGTAACGAATCTGCTAATACAGTTTCCTTTTCTTTCACCTGCTGATCTAAGTTAACCAGTTCTTTTTCAGCAAGCAACTGTCTTTGTTCAATGATTGATTGCTGATTCATCCATGAAATGGAAAACTGTGCATTTGAATATTGAAGGAGAGAAGTCGAAACTTCTTCCTCTAAGTATTTCTGCATTTCAGGATGACGGATCAATCCGTAACCAATCCAATTCATCAAGCTGCTTCTGCCCTTCAAACGTAGCTCAGGATCAAAAACCAACTCCTCATGATCAGCTGCTTCAGACCATGTTTGGATCATTTGCTCTTTATTTTTATAGGAACCGACAATGAAAAGCTTTTGTTCTGCCCGAGTCAATCCTACATACAATTTACGCATTTCTTCCGATAACAATTTGTTTTGCTTTGCCAATTTGATGGCTTGAAATGGTAACGTATCATACAGTACCCGTGTTTCAGGATCCATATAGCGAATACCTGCTCCAAGTTTTTCTTCAAAAGCATACCGATTGCGTAAGTCTTGTAAGTTGAATTCTTTCGTCATATCTAACAAAAATACAACTGGAAATTCCAAGCCTTTACTTGCGTGGATCGTCATTACGCGAACAGCATTATCTTCTATTGAAATGACTGGTTCTGCTAAGTCTTTGTCTTTTTCTTGCATTTTTTCAATGAAACGCACGAACTGATATAATCCTCTGAAAGAACTTTGCTCGTATGCTTTGGCACGATCGACCAATGCATAGAGATTGGCTTGTCTCTGTGCCCCTGCTGGCAGACCGACCACATACTCTAGATATCCCGTCTCATAATAGATATCCCATAGCAAGTCAGTGATCGAAGAACGGCGAGCAAGTTCTCGCCAATGATCTAGTTGTTTGCCAAAATGTTCCAGCTTAACCGCTAATTCATCTTCGTTTGATGCTTGATAAGCAAGCACAGCATCATAGTAAGTATGTGCACGGTCGGCTAATCGGATACTTGCTAATTCTGGTTCAATCAAACCCACGACTGGCGAACGCAATACAGCTGCAAGCGGAATATCTTGATAGGGATTGTCAATTAATTGTAGCAACGAGATCATCGTGCGAATTTCTGTCGCTTGAAAATAATTTTGAGCATCATTCATCTCCAAAGGAATATCCAATGTTTTGAAAATCTCTAAAATTGTTAAGTTGTTCTTTTTTGTAGGTGTCAAGAGAACAATGTCTCTGTATTCTATCGGACGATCTTTCTTTGATTTTTTATCATAAATCATAAAGGAAGAATCAATCAATTGACGAATCTTCAGTCCTGTCATAAAAAGTTCGCCTTCTGTTTTGTCCTCCAGTATATCGTCAGTGGGAATCTCGATCTCTGATTCTTCCTGTTCTTTTTCATAGATCATGATTTCTGGCTCAAACTGTTCATTCTCTGGAAAGTCTGAAAATCCCTGTATCAGTTTGGCTGCTTCGTCATAATTGATTTGACCAACTGCTGGATCCATTAGTTGTTCAAAAATAAGATTCGTAAAAGAAAGGACTTCTTTTCTAGAGCGGAAGTTCTCAGCCAAAACGATCCGACGTCCGCCTTCTTTCTTTGAAAAATTCTCGTATTTCCCGATAAATAAACTAGGATCTGCTAAACGGAAAGAATAAATGGATTGTTTGACATCCCCAACCATGAACATATTTCCTTTTGTATCATCAGGTTCTCTTAGCCAGTATAAAATGGCTTCTTGTAATTGGTTCACGTCTTGATATTCATCTACCATTACTTCTTTGAATTTTTTTCGATAATGTTTTGAAGCTTCACTTGGCAGCCATGCATCTTTCGTTTTTTCTGTGAGAATCTGCAACGCTAGATGTTCCAGATCATTGAAGTCCAATACGCCTTTTTCCCGTTTACGCATACTGAAACCGTCCATAAAGCTTTGCGTGACTTTTGTCATTTCTTCGACTAACGGTAGTGCTTTTTCCGTTAATTCTTCCATTTGGCTTGGTGAAACAGGAAAGTAACTTTTACTTATCTGCTGAATCAATTTTTTTGCTTTATCCCTCATGCCCTTGACTTCATTGGATATTTCTTTCAATTCTGCTTTACGACTGCTCTTAAAAGTTGAAAAAGTCAGTTGTTCCAAACTAGCATAAGCATCTTCTAACCGATCTTGCGAGAAAGCTTCATAGATATTTTTGATCTGCTGTTGTTCTCCAGCTACTTGCTCATGCATTTTTTCTAATCCTTCACCTTGTGCTAACTGAGTCATCTGTTCATATAATTGTACACATTGGTATACATCTGCCAAAACTAAAGGACGGATTTGTTCTTGATATAATCGAGATTTCGCTAGCCCCTCAGTCAAACGATAATTAGCGCTTAACTGTTCTAGCCATTTTTTGGGGTCAGGGTTGGCACGGGCAAACTCATAAAGCGAAAATACCAGATTCGTCAAGCCGTCATCTGAACGATCATTAGAAAAATTCATTGTTAATTGGAAAAATCGTTCATCATTTTCTGCATAAAGTGCTTCTCTCAGCTCGTCCCACACATCCTCCTTCATCAAGATCGTTTCTGTTTCATCTGTTAACATGCGAAAGACCGGATCAATATCAATTAAGTAATAATAACGTCGAATAACTGTTAGACAAAAAGCATGTAAGGTTGAGATATTCGCTGTGGGCAATAAAACTAACTGCTTAGTAAAATGCTGTCTTCGTACAGGGTCGCTTTCGCTGTTGACCGCTTCTTGTAATGCCTCTTGAATTCTTTCTTTCATTTCTCTTGCAGCTGCTTCAGTAAATGTCACAATCAGTAATTCATCGATATCAAAACCCATTTTTAATTTTTCAATCACTCTTCGAACAAGCACTGTAGTTTTACCTGATCCGGCAGACGCAGAGACTAACAAATTATCTCCTTGATCGAAAATCGCCTGCCACTGATCATCTGTAAATCGTTCGTTTTGCGGTTTTAAAGGAATTTGATTCACTCTTCTTCACTCCTTTTCAATATTCTGCGCAGTGCTTCTTCCTTATCTATTTTCTCCAGACGGTGGTAATTATTTTCTTTCAGCATCACATCAAACGTACAGATGCTTCTGAATGGACAAAATTCACAGGCAATTCGCTGTTTATCTTTATAAGCTGGGTTCAGTTTGATTTCTCCGGAAGTGATTGCATCTCCAGCTAACCGCATATTTTCCCGATTATGCGCCATGAACAGTTGCAGTTCTTCTTCCGTGAAAAATTTATCTTTGCTGAAACTACCTTTTTGGTATTCATCTTTCGCATTTTTTTTCACTGGATAGATCAGTGATTGTTCTTTTGCTTCCAGTGAATGATCTAGTACTTCTAAAAGAGCGGGATCATCGACAAAAACGCCATCATAACTAAATTTTTTCAATGTATTCTTCTCTACATCATCGGTCTCCGTCAATACAGGATTATGAACATGTAAATAATATGATCCTGCTGGTTTAACAGCCGCCTTTCCAGTCAAACGTACCGCATCCATCAATGCTACGTCCAGATACGTCAATAATTGCATAGCCATGCCATAATAAGCTTCTGTGACATCGAATGAACGTCCACTAGATTTGTAATCAATAACGCTTAACCAAGTATCTTCTTGTTCAGAAGCTACATCGATCCGATCGATTTTTCCTCGAACGTGGAGTTTTCCACCATTACTCAACGGTAATTCCAGACCTGTGATACCTTTTGCTCCAGCAATCTGACCAAATAAAATCTCCGTCTGAAGAGGATGCATGCCCGTATTTTTGCTCTGTTTTTGCAAAGCCCATGCTACTTTTTGGATCGTCTGTCCTAACTGATAGCGGATATAGTTCATTCTTGCGGAACTATCCAATATCTCAAACCGAAGTTCTCCGAACACTTCTTGCAGCACTTTTTCAGTAAAGTCTTTACGCTGCGCATCGGTCATATTCACTAAGGATAATTGGTTTGAAAACAGTAGCTTGAAGAAACGATCCAATGATTCATGATAAAAATCACCTGTTGCTGCTGGAGTCAAACCATAAACAGTTCGTTCTTTCAATTTCAACCCAAATTGCATGAAGTATTTGTATTCACAATTATAAAAATTCTCCATACGTGAAATCGAAGTATAAATTTCTTTTCCATAAAGCTCTTCCGCCATTTTTTCTGGCATCGAAACAGGCACATTCAAATGTTCCTGACTTTCAAAGATTTGTAAAGCAAAATTGCGCCATGAGGAATTCAGTACTAATTCTTTGAGCTTTTGCCAATGTTTTGGTACAGGTTTCTTTTCATCTAAAGCTAATCGATAAATCCTATTGACTGTATTGATTCCGCTTCTGTAAGTTCCTACATAACAATCAGGATCGCTTTCGATTGTCAAATGCTCTTTTCTCTCGACGGGAACTGATAAATATTCTGTGATTCTGCGCAAATAAGGAGACATCTTCAGTGAACCATCTGTGTCATAGCTTTGTGCATAGCTAAGATATAATCGATCCGTTCCGGAAAGAAAAACAAGGTAGGCTTGGAAAGGCTCAAAAGAGATACTTTCTTTTGATGGGTCGAATAAAAACTGTCCATCTGGCAAAGCTTGATTTAATACTTCTCGTTCTTCACTGGACAACAATCCTTTTGTTTCTTTACGGTCTGGAAACACTTGATCATTCAAACCTAATGCAAAAGTGACGGCAGCTTGATTCGGTCGAACTAATTCCAAACGGTTGATTCGCACTTGGTCGATTGCGGTAGGGATTTTACCATAACTTAGATTTTCGAGACCACTCGTAATGATTTCTTGGAACAGAGACCAGTCAAAAGCCGATTCACCATAAATGACTACATATTCATCCAGCAGATCAATCAGCGCTCCCCATGTCTGCTCATGGTTTCTTGCCGCTTCTAAGTTTCCTCTGTCTACTTCCTGATTACGCCAAAACAATAATTGTTGCTGTACACCACTTTGAATCAAAAATTGATAAAAAACATTTGCGGCCGCTTGACCTGTTTTACTTTTCTTTATTTTTTTAAAAAATGCAGGTACAGATTTCTGAAATAATCGTCTAATCGTATTTGACTGTTCTTCCAGATACTGTACGTCTTCAATCTGTTCTGCTTCAAAATCATACGCCACAAACTGCCAGTCTTTTTCACGCGTCCAGTAAGTGCCTTGATAATTATAAGCAAGTGCAACATTTTCTGTGATGTCCAATTTTTTCCTGAATTCATCTCGTTCTTGTTTCCATTCATCCAGTTCGGTTTCTGTTTCCATCGATAGGAACAATTCCGTCTTGAAAAAACGCATAATATCACTTAGTCGATAAGAATATCGGTCAAGAGCGAACAGACTGTTGACCCATTCAATCAGCGGATGATTTTCCATCATTTGTTCTTCATCGATATAAAAAGGAATCGCCATTTCTTGAAAGATTGGTCGAAGAATATTTCCATATAAGGACATATTTTTTGTCAGTACTTGGATATCACGATAACGGTAGTTTTCTTCACTGACTAGCCGTCTGATTTCAACAGCTAGCTGTCGGACTTCCTCAGTTGGATTTTCAGCTTCCCACAAATGGAGAGCCTCTTGTTCCCCTAATTTGCGGACGGTTGCTTTCTTTTGGCTGGAAGTCTCTTCCCACATCGTTTGCAGCAACTGAAGCTCTGTCGGACGATTCTGCTCTGGCGCAAAACGATCTACTAATATAGGAACTTTCCGTTCTCTCGCACTTTGAAAAAGACGGAAATAAAGCTTTCCAGTCTCATGAAAGAGCGTAAGTACTTCTGGAAGATCCGCTGTATAAGGACGATCCAACAATAAATCGACAACTAATTGCCCCTTTTCCATCATTGCCTGCAGTAATTGATACTCTTGCCCATTGATTCGGGAAAAACCGCTGACGATAAATTGGACGTTGGTGAAATCTTGTGTCTGCATATAATTTGCTAGTATAGCCAGTGCATCTTCATTTGATAGTGCACGTTCGGTCAATTCGCTGTCATAAGCTGAAAAAATCAGCTTCAAGTCTTTCATTTTAAGTTGCTGGTCTTCTGCATTCGGTGAATCACCAAATAAAAGCATCAAGTCTTCCGGTTGAATATTCCCTGTGCGCAACTCACTATAGAGTTCTTGCAATTGGCGAATAAATCCTCTTTTATTGATTTCTCCGCGAAAGATCGTTAATTCTTCCTCATGTTTTTCTAAAATCTGTCGCAAGATCATCGCAGATCCGGATTCTGATAATTCATTTCCTGTAAGAAGGGTTGTCTGTTGCAGCAAATACCAAGCCAGACGGTAAAAACTGAATACTTGAACATTTGTTGTGCTGAAAGCTTTTTTCCCGCTTCTTCTTCGCATCTCCGCTAAAATTTCTTGTTCCTGTTCGAATTTGCTGTAATTGGGAACAAGGAAAAATACTTGGTTGCTTGCATCTTGGTCGAGCCAAGCTGATGCTTCGTCAATCAAGACTTGACGGTGATCTTTTTTCCCGTTTCCAAGAATAAATTGTAAAGACATGCTTTTCCTCCTTCAACACATGATACGGTGCTTCTTTATTATATCAAAAAATAC
This sequence comes from Enterococcus sp. HMSC072F02, assembly GCF_001837725.1. Lineage (NCBI taxonomy): Bacteria > Bacillati > Bacillota > Bacilli > Lactobacillales > Enterococcaceae > Enterococcus > Enterococcus sp. HMSC072F02. The sequence goes on along the minus strand of NZ_KV833968.1, from coordinate 8,477 downwards.
TGAACATTTGTTCTATATTCTTCAAATTATATACTTTTTGGTTCTGATATTTCTATCTTTTTTGAGTATACGCAAAAAGACAGGAATCGCTACAAATAAGCAATTCCTGTCTTTTCATGAGTTGATTAATGGATAGATCCCATTAGTTTTTTGATTGGTTCTTTCACAGTAAATAGCAAGATACCACCGACGATTGCTACTGCACCGATAATACCGAAGTAGGCAGATTCTGTTCCTGGTGTGTAGAAGCGTGCAATTTGTGCATTGATTGCTTGTGAAGAAGCATCAGCTAAGAACCAAATAGCGATTGTTTGTGATTCAAATGCTCGTGGTGCTAATTTCGTTGTCACAGACAAACCAACTGGTGAAAGACACAATTCAGCAATAACCACGATGAAGAAACTTCCCAACAACCACAATGGACTTACTTTTCCACTTGTTCCGTAAAGCATACCTGGCAACATCAATAGTAAGTATGATAATCCTGCAAACAAAAGACCAAGAGAGAATTTCACTACTGTAGATGGTTGGCGTTTGCCAAGTTTTGTCCACATTGTTACGAATACCGGCGTCAAAATAAAGATGAAAATCGGATTCAATGATTGATACCAGCTTGCTTGGATCGTCACACCAAATAGTGTAGATTGCGTACGTTCACTAGCAAATAAAGCTAAGATAGATGAACCTTGTTCTTGTAATGACCAGAAAATGATTGCTGCAAGGAATAATGGGATATACGCCCATACTCTTGGTTTTTCTTCAGCAGTTACATCTTTTGAAGTCAACATTTTGATAAAGTAATACAACGGTAAGATAATCCCTAATACACTGATTGTATTGACAAAAAAGTCGATTGTCAAATGACCAGTTAATTGTGCGCCACCGAATACTGCAACGATAACAACAAGTGCGATGATCAAGTTACGGATGAATCCTTTACGTTCTTCAGTTGTCAAAGGATTCGGTGGTGTTGTACCCACTCCGTCTAATGTCTTGCGCCCTTGGATGATGTATTGTAATAATCCAAAGAACATCCCAATAGCAGCTAAAGAGAACCCTAAATGGTAGTTATATTCTTGACCGATTGTCCCAACGATTAGTGGTGCTAATAACGCCCCTAAGTTGACACCCATGTAAAAAATCGAAAATCCTGCATCTCTTCGCAAATCAGTCTTTGAATAAAGATGTCCGACCATGCCAGAAACGTTCGGTTTCAAAAAGGCGGTTCCAATAATGATCAATGCCATTGAAACAAATAATGTACTTACACCAAATGGTAAAGCCAAGACGATGTGTCCAAGCATAATGAAGACTCCACCAAAGAATACAGTGCGTTTTGCTCCTAACACTCGGTCAGATACCCATCCGCCGACGATACTAGACATGTAGATCAGAGATCCGTATATCGACATGATAGCTAATGCTGTTGCTCGTGGTAATCCAAGTCCCCCGTTGGCAACTGTATCGTACATATAATAGATAAGTAATGCACGCATACCATAATAACTAAATCGTTCCCACATCTCAGTGAAGAACAAAGTTGACAATCCCTTCGGCTGCCCGAAGAAGCCCTTGTCTTGCTGTTTTTCCATAATCTATACCCCAATTCTTTAAATTTTCAGAAAATATTATACATCTTTACCGAAAAATTTAACTAAAAAACTTATTTAAGAAATATAAACTAATTTTCTATAAAAACAAGTAATTTTTAATGGCAATATCATAAAAAAAAGAAGATAGAGATTTAATAATTATATATCAGACGTTTTTTTCAAATAAGCAAAAATTCCTCAAACACAACAATGAAAGCGATAACCAAGGAAATCCTTTTCTAACGATTTCCCTTATCAAAATTGTTTTTTGAACTTCGCTTATTTTTTGTGAGCATATCTATTTACTTACTTTTTGTAAGATGATATACTTCATTTCGTAATCAATTAAAAAAATGCAAAACGCAAATCAAAGGAGAAATTTTAATATGACAACTTTTACTGACACTTTAAAAAACCGCCGTTCAATCTATCATCTAGGACGTAACGTTTCACTTTCTAATGAAGAATTGACAGCTTTGATCAAAGAAGCAATTAAAGAAAGCCCAACTGCTTTCAATGCTCAATCAACACGCGCAGTTATTCTTTTCGGAGATGCACATGAAAAACTTTGGGAAATCACTGAAGAAGCACTTCGCCCATTGACTCCAGCAGAAGCTTTTCCAAATACACAAAACAAATTAGCTGGTTTCAAAAATGGTTATGGTACAGTATTATTCTTCAAAGATACTGACGTGGTAAAAGGTCTACAAGAACAATTTGAATTATATGCAGACAACTTCCCAGATTGGTCAGAACAATCAAACGGAATCGCAACAGCGAACACTTGGGTAGCATTAGTTGATAAAGGATTGGGCGCAAACTTGCAACATTACAACCCAGTTATTGACGAAGCAGTTGCAAAAGAATGGAATATCCCTTCAAACTGGAAACTACGTTCACAATTAGTATTCGGTTCACCAGAAACACCAGCTGGGGAAAAAGAATATATGAACGATGCAGATCGCTTCCGTGTATTCGGATAATTTTACTTGAAAAAAACAGAGGTTGTGACAAACATCTTGTCGTAACCTCTGTTTTTTATTCTGGATCGATCATAATATCAATCTCCGCCTCATCGTTCAAGCGTTGGGACAAAAATGGAACTAATTCTTCTAATGATGCAGAAAATTTCAGCATTGGTCCCCGCCATCCGTTTCGGAAAAAATTCATTTTTACAATTTTAGAACCTTTTGGTTGGTACAACACGATTTTATTGATTTCAGAAAAAGGAACACCTTTTTTATCAAAGCTATTCAAGACAAGCCCTTCTTCTGTAATTCCTCGACTGTCCAACAAAAAACTAATAAAAATCATCGCTGACAAAATCCCTTTTGCCAATTCATCTGCTGTAGGCTGACTGATGAGTGTGTACCAAACGACTAGTACTACTAAGAATGGTATGACCAAGTAAACCCATCGATTCCGAACAGTCCGATAAATAATTTCTTTTCGAACCAGCCAAAGAAATAAGAACATAACAACAACGAATAAAAACAATAGAACCGTAAAAAATGTTACCATGACAACTCGCCTCGCTTTTTCTTCTCCTGAAAACAGGAAAAGAATACTGATTTACCTTCTCAAAGAAATTGGACTTGCAGCACGCCGCACGTCCAATTATTTTCTTTATTCAAATGTATCATATTTTGCAACAACCATGCTTGCTTTTTCATCTAATAACTCTTGATCCTCTGCAGCACATTGGGCAACTTTGACCACGGCACAGTTTGTCATTTTTGATACAACTTCACCAATGACCGTTTTTGTAAAGCCAATTGGTTTGCATGCATATTGTTCTCCTAAATTAATCATTTCTTCCGTCATCAAAATCCTCCTAAACTGCTGGAACTTTTCTCCATATTACAACTGCTATTTTTTGGAGATTTAATTATTTGATTTTTTGTTTACAGTCAAAAATCAACCTTACAGGCATTATAGCGTACTGTTTTCGTTTTCACAATTAAAACAGCTGTTGTATCTAGAAGAATTTGTTCTAGAATAATAAATAATATTCCTCAAAAACTGATTATTTCTTACATATTTAAATAAAATACTTCCCTTCCCAATAAAAATACACTTATAATAGGAAAGATAAACAGCTGAAAAGGGAGATTTCCAATGAAGAAAAAAACATTTAAAAAACTATTGTTTCTAGGAGGTACAGCTACTCTTTTATTAAGCGGTACAAGTTATTACCTACATATCCATTCTCCAGAACATACAATGAATATTACACAAAAAAGTTCAACACAAAAAACGAAAAAGACAAAAGAGAAAGCAGAAGTTTTGCTAGATGTTCCATTAGAGAGCCAGTTTGACTCTCCTTCTCTAGAAAATGGCTGCGAGGTCACTTCGCTTTCCATGCTTTTATCTTTTTATGGTTATGAAACGACTAAAAACCAGTTAGCTGAACAATTGGATTACGTCCTTGTTTTCAATGCAGACGGGACTCACGGCGATCCTAATGAAGGATTTGTTGGAGATATCAGTGGCGGAGACTGGGCTATGGGCGTCTATGTCCCTCCTGTTGCCTCTCTTGCTCAACAAATCGTCCAAACGGATTATCATACTTTTCCAAAAACAGACGCTCAACTAGATGATATCAAAAAAGCTCTATCTAAAGGAAATCCTGTATGGACTTCCGTGACTATCAATTTTGAAGTCCCTGATGAAACTGATTTTATGACTTGGACAACAAACAACGGAGAAGTAAGAGTCACTCCACTTGTTCATGCTTGTGTAGTCACTGGATACGACAAAGAAAATATTTACGTCAACGACCCCTATGGCGTAAAAAATCGAGCAGTACCGATCAATGATTTTTCGGCCATTTTCACTGCAATGGGTGGACAAATGCTAACTTTGGAGAAAAGCTAGTAATTAAAGTAAAAATCCCTTATACTCTAGATACCGAACCTTTGAAGGGAGCACAGATAATGGAAAAATTCACTCATAAAAAAATGGATCCAAATGAAATTCCGATTATTTTTGTCCGTGACCGCAAAGGAAATGTTCAAGGTAAAGTTTCTATTAATGAGTGGAACGAACGGTGCAGACCTGCTACCCTCAATGAACTAGAAATCAAACTGTATCGTCAAGCTCTTGTCTATTATGGAGACCAAGAGTATGGAAAAGCAATCGATTTATTAAAATTTCTGATCGCTCGAACGGAGTACACCCATTTTGAATATATCGAACGTTTAGCAAACATTTACCATATCATGAATGAACCTGTCAAAGAATATCACTTGCTTGACTCCGTCTTGTCAGTAGCAGAGCGGATTGCCCTTCCTGCTGGATTGGAAAAGAAACTGGTGCGCCGCCTTTTACGAGTAAAACAACAACTATCTGATCAAGAAAAATAACTTGCGTTTTTTTAGAAAAGTGCTATGATTATTTTGTTGAATAAATGGGATGTAGCCAAACTGGTAAGGCACTTGACTCTGAATCAAGCAATTGTAGGTTCGAACCCTGCCATCCCAATTTGATGGACTTGTTGATAAAAAATGAACCCCTGAAAAAAGATTAATCTTTTTTCAGGGGTTTTTGGAATATTTTTATTATTTATTATATAGTTTACATAATTTTATTATAATTAACAATTAAATCTGTAGCACTCATACAGTAAATTTAGCCAATAATTGCTAATGCTTTTTCCGGAACTTTTTCTCTAGGAACTTCTTCATACGTTTCTATGTGCGCTCCTTTATTGCTGATTTTCAAATAATGATTTTCTTTTAACACAGAAAGTCCATTAAATTCAATTGTACGCTCTTCCCCATCGACATTAGCAGCTTTTTGAACATACCTTGCCGTTCCATGTTCATTTACTTCCTCTGGTTTTTGTGTTTTTACATAGACCTCACCTTTTTCAACTAATGGATTTAGTTGATCAAGTATACCAGGGATTTCCCCGTAACTTCCTTCAGTATAGTATTTCAGTCCAAATAGCAAAATACCACTAATCGCCGCCAATCCTATCAAATATTTAATCACTTTCATCTTTCTACCTCCTTGTTATATATTCAGTATATGGGGCAATTAGAAAAATTCCATCCGACCTAAGTTGGAGATTTTTCTCCTACTTTAGAAGCGAGAAACAAGTGTTTTTTTAGTAAAAATGATCGTTATTTGATATTATGGAGGTGTGGATAATGTAGTTTTTCTCACTTTATCCATGTTAAAAAATCAAGTTGATGGCAAAGGATGTGTTCAAAATGAATCAAGAAGAATTATTTCAAAAAGTCAAGGAAATGATAAAAGGCGGCAACTTCGACGGCGCAAAACGATTTACCGAAGAACATAAAGAACAACTAGGTCCTTACAAAGAGAAAGCACAAAATCTTCTAAAAGACGTAAATATCGACAGTGTGAAAGACAAATTCAAAAATCTATTTAATAAGTAGGAATTTTCATTTCTGGAACACCGGGAATCAGAAGTTGTGAAAGAGACGTTCAGCCTTATTGCCGATAGGCTGTCTCTTGAACACCGTTTGTCCAGAAGAAGGGACTGTGACACGATTTTTGTCACAGTCCCTTCTTCTTTCTGAATCATCCTTACTAAAATAAGCGTGTTGGATCATAATGATAAGTCACATTGCCGTTCAGCGATGCTTTTCCTACCACATATTTACGATTCTCCAATTTCAGCCATGCTTCTCGAAAAGCCATCAATTCTTCTCTTTTTACATCAATTTTTTCGATTTTTCCATCAATCAAATCTTGGATAAGTTGTTCATATGGATTCATTTTTTTCCTCCATTTGCTGTTAATCAATAAGTTGTAAAAATAGGTTCATATGCCTTTTTAGTATCCAGATCTTCTCTGACTTTGACTGTCGTATAAATGATTTTTTCTACTGGGATACTATAATAACTACCTTCACCGTTATTGAATCGGTGAACGTCTTTCTTTGCTAAAATACCATTGATTTTATTCGTCAGTACACGTTGTTCGACACTATTGCTTACAACATAGTAAATCACCCGAATATTATTGATTAAATGCAAATCGATTTCTAACACTACATGATCCATGAAAATTCCACTCCTTCTTTCACTTTGATTATAGCAATTTTCCCCTATAAATTCAAAAACAATACATATTTTACTGGATAAATCCATAGAACTGCTTGCGCCTTCACGCACAAAGTGTTATTTTGTATCTTGGACTTTATTTATTGGAGGCAATAGTATGATTGCGATCGGTCAGTTCGTTTTTTATATTCCTTTTTTTATTATGCTAAGCATTCTTTTCTATTACATAAAATGGACGAAAAAGAAGTTTTCAGTTTTACTGGCCTCTTTACCTGCCGTATATTTTACTTATCAGATTTTTTCTTTTAGACATTGGGGAACAACATCTGTATTAGTGATACACATCATCGAATTGACGCTTGCAGTAGTTTTTCTAATCATTTGGATTTATTTTTTATATAAAAATCAGAATTGAATCCTAGCAGTTTCAAAAGAAAACGATTAAAGATCAGCAGAGATTTGCTGTATCTTTAATCGTTTTTTTCTATTCTGTGATACCAAAAAAATGTTTGAATCGGTGAAGAAGCGTTCCTTGTTTTAATTCTACAAATTCTTGTGCAATCGGATATTTTTCTTCCAAATTTTCTTTGTTCTTTTCAATCAGACTTTTTGCTTCTTCATATTTTTTATCTGCACATAATACTTTTACTTCCTGTAAAACTTTTCCTGCTTCCATTTACCTCACCCTCTTGCCTTTTTTATGGCTTTAAGTTTGATTTAAGCTATACGCATTATTCTATATTCATCCCAAATAACCTTTTTTCATTTTTTACTCCTCGAACCAGTCAGTTTTCTAAAGACTGATTGGTTCGTCTTTTTTATTTTTCATCCATTTTATGCTGCTCTTCTGCTAATTTGTCTAATGCTTTGAGGGATGTGACGGTTTTCGCATAATCATAGCTGTATAATTCTGTAAATTTATCAGGCAGAACAAACCACGCTGGATGGTAGCCGTTCGCAGTGATTGGGAATCCTTTGTCTTGTTGATTATCTCCATCCCACCTTACAGCAACACCTTTTTTTCCTTTCCACTTTATTAAAGCAATCGAGTATCCTTTTTTTGTTTGTGTGCCGTCTTCAATAATTGCTAAAATTTCTATTTTTTCTTTTGGTGCACGAACTTCTTGAGGGCGAACCATTTTCTATTCCTCCCTTATCTAATTACTTCACAACCAATACACTGCAAGGGGCATGTGAAACGACATAAGAAGCGGTCGATCCTACTAGTGCTTGTTGTATCGCTCCTTTTCCTGTCGCTCCCATAACAATCAAATCAATATTTTCTTGTCCAGGGATGACATTGGCAAGCAAATTTCTTGGATCTCCAGTTTCAACTATTGCATGGATCTCAGCAATACCGAACTCTTTGGCATCATTGATTTTTTTCAGCATGGCTACTTCTGTTCTTTGTTTTTCATCTGCATAGATTTTTGAAAAGGCATAGGCACTATGGGTCAGCTCAACTTTGTTGATGATTGACACGATAAATAAGTGGGCTTCATTGTCCTTTGCTAAGTCAAGGGCTTCAGCGAACGCTTTGATCGATTGTCTTGATCCGTCAACTGCTACCATGATGTTCTGGTATCTCTTACTCATTGGAACCGCCTCCTTTTTCTTTTATTGTAACATCTCAAGCAAAAATACAAAAAATATACGCAATGTGTAAATAAAATGATGATTAATAGCAATTTTTTTCAAGTTATTTATACATTTCTGTTCTCATCAGAACTCTTGTTCTAAACCTATTATTTCTGCATTATGTGAATTTCCTCATCATTTTTCACATGAGATGAACATCATTCTGTTACAAAAAACGTGGATTTGTCATAAATTGTCATGCTTCTTTTAC